>NZ_JBFTNE010000025.1:0-74670 GCF_056397325.1 Cupriavidus sp. 05N39 | reverse complement strand
GAGGCGATCAGGCCCCAGAACAGCGCGGGGTTGCTGGTCATGACCTGCGGGCCCGGCTGGATGTTGTGGATGGTCATCGCACCCACCATCAGCGCCATCACCGCGTTGGGCGGAATGCCCAGCGTCAGCAGCGGGATGAAGGAGGTCTGCGCGGCGGCGTTATTGGCCGATTCCGGACCTGCCACGCCTTCGATGGCGCCCTTGCCGAATTCATGCGCGTACTTCGAGGTCTTCTTTTCCAGCGAGTAGGCCGCGAACGAAGCCAGTGCAGCACCGCCGCCCGGCAGGATGCCCAGCGCCGAACCCAGCATCGTGCCGCGCAGAACCGCGGGCGCCATGCGCTTGAAGTCTTCCTTGGTCGGCCACAGGTTGGTCACGCGGTCGGTGAAGGTCTCGCGGTCTTCCTTCTGCTCCAGGTTGGCGACGATTTCAGCGAAGCCGAACATACCCATGGCAAGCGCGACGAAGTCGATACCGTCAGTCAGTTCCGGAATGTCGAAGGAGAAACGCGCGGCACCCGAGTTCACGTCGGTACCGATCAGACCCAGCAGCAGGCCCAGCACGATCATCGCAACCGCCTTGGGCAGCGAACCCGAAGCCAGCACCACGGCACCGATCAGGCCCAGCACCATCAGCGAGAAGTACTCGGCGGGACCGAACTTGAACGCCAGTTCCGACAGCGGCGTAGCGAACGCAGCCAGGATCAGGGTTGCCACGCAGCCGGCAAAGAACGAGCCCAGGCCCGAGGTTGCCAGCGCTACCCCTGCCCGTCCCCGCCGTGCCATCTGGTAGCCATCGATGGTGGTCACCACCGACGACGATTCACCCGGCAGGTTGACCAGGATGGCGGTGGTGGAGCCACCGTACTGCGCGCCGTAGTAAATACCGGCCAGCATGATCAGCGCGGCCACCGGCGGCAGTGTGTAGGTCACCGGCAGCAGCATGGCGATGGTGGCCAGAGGCCCCAGGCCCGGCAGCACGCCGATCAGGGTACCCAGCACGCAGCCCAGGAAGGCGTATGCCAGGTTTTGCAGCGACAGCGCCGTGGAGAATCCCAAGGCAAGATGGTCAATCAATTCCATATGGCCGACTCCTTAACCAGTAATGAAAGCAGGCCACACCGGCATCTGCAGGTTGATGCCGTACACGAAGGCGCCCATGCTGATCAGCACCAGCACGATGGCGTTCAGGATCGCGCCCTTCCAGCTGAACTCATGGCTGGCCATCGACGACACCAGCACCAGCACGAACACCGACAGCACCATGCCGAGCGGCTTGAGCAGCAGGCCGAACAGCACCACCGAACCCAGGATCCACAACAGGGTCTTCAGGTCCCAGCGGGCGAGCTGATCCTTCTCCCCCTTGCTCGATAGCGAACCGATCAGAACAAAGGCACCGAGTATGGCGAGTACCAGACCGAGCAGAAACGGAAAATATCCGGGGCCCATCTTGGCGGCTGATCCCATGGAATAGCCGCGAGCGACGAAGGAAAAGCCCAGTCCGACCAGAATGAACATCAGGCCGGAGGCAAAGTCCTTTTGGCTGCGTATGCGCAAAACGATTCTCCTCAAAGTACATAGAAGCAGTGCCCTCCACACACAGGCTCTTGCATGCGAAGGCGGTTCGATCGGCAGGGAAGATGCTGTCCCTGCAGGTTGGCTCGAACATTAGAGAGGCGATCTTTCAGCTTGCTTTCATTTGTCTTGGTTTAGGGGTATTCACCGATACGCACTGAAATTCCCTGAAAAAATATGCATCACACCGTGATGTATTAACGAAAGACGCATGAAAGGGAACTGAAGGGAAAGCGAAGGGAAACTGAAGGCGAACTGAAAGGGAAGGAAGCCCGGAGGGCACCAGGAACCGCGAGATCGGATAGGCGCCTGGCACGAACACGCGAGCGCCGGCTGCCGGCAGAGGGCACCGAGCGCGAGGCATTCAACGTGGAACACGCGGCAAGAAAACACGGACGGCATGCATCCGCTTTGACCACGGCAAGCACGGTGCCATAAACAACTTTCGATTGCCTTTCATGCCGCCGCGCGTGGCAGCCGCAGCATCCGGGGCGGACTCTGCGATAATGTCAGAGCACGAACATGACAAAACGTATTGATCCATGAGCCATCCCCCCTCGCGCCGCCCGCCTAGCCCGCCCCCCCTCCCCGCCATGACTGCCGCGGCGCACGGCGTGCCCCGTCCCGGCGAGGGCAAACGCGGCGAAAGCGGCTACCTCGGCTATCTGCTGCGCCAGGCCGGCGCCGCCAACCGGCTGCGCATGGAGCGCGCACTGGGGGACCTCGGCGTCACCTCTCCGCAATTCGTGGTGCTGACCATGCTGGGCGCTTATCCCGGCTTGTCCAATGCCGATCTCGCCAGGCTCGCCTTGCTGACACCGCAGACCGTCAGCGTGATCGTGGCCAACCTGGAAAAGGCCGGATCGATCCGGCGCCAGCCCCATCCGGTGCACGGCCGGATCCAGAACATTGTGCTGACGCCGGCCGGCGCCGCGCTGCTGGCCACGTGCCGCGAGCGCGCCCTGCAGAATGAAGCGCAGTTGCGCGCCGGCCTCACGGAGCAGGAGGAGCAGGTGGTGCGGCGCTGGCTGGCCGGGCTGGCAAGGGGAAATGAAAGTGAAAGCGGCCCCGCTGAACACGGGGCCGTCCTGGAGTGATGCAATGCGGCGTGCCGGACGCCGCCAACCGGTGCGTTCAGTCAGCGCCCTGCTTCGACACCTCGCGCGGTTCGCCTGCCATCGCCGCCTCGCCGGTGCTGCCGGCGCCAGCGGTGGACAGGGCCTCCTCGCACGGCGTGCCCATGCTGGTGTCGGGTGCCTGGGGCGCGAACTCCGGCTCCGGCGCCGGGCTGGGTGCCGCCGGCAGGATATGGCTCGCGCGCCAGTTGCCGAAACGGTAGTACGCGACCGCCAGCGTCACCGAGACGATCGAGCCCAGCGGAAAGCTCCACCAGATCGCATCGGCGCCGATGGTGCGCTCGAGTACCCAGGCAAACGGCAAGCGCACCACCCACATCGACAGGAAGAGAATCACCAGCGGTGCCATCACCGCGCCAGTGGCGCGCACGGTGCCGAACAGCACGATGGTGAAGCCGAACAGGATGAAGGACCAAAGCACGATGGCGTTGATATGTTGCGCAATGCCGATTGCGGTGCCGTCATCGGGCAGGAAGAGGCCGAGCGAATGGCGGTTGAACAGGTAGATCAGGCCAACCAGCGCGCCCGTCATCAACAGGTTGAACAACAGCCCTACCCGCGTGATGCGGGTCACGCGATCCCACAAGCCGGCGCCTACGTTCTGCGCCACCATCGACGACACGCTCGCGCCCACGGCCAGCGCCGGCATCTGCACATAGGTCCATAGCTGCGAGGCCACGCCATACGCTGCAGTGGTCTGCGAGCCGTAGCGATTGACCAGCGACATCATCACGATCGCGGACGACGAGATCACCACCATCTGCARRCCCATCGGCASGCCCTTGGCCACCAGCGCGCGCAAGATGCCGGTATCGGGCCGCAGGTAGGCCAGCTGATGCCGGCGCAGCGCGAGGAAGTGGCGGCGGCGGTAGAGCACCGCCAGCATTGCGGCCAGGCTCACCAGTTGCGCGATCAGCGTGGACAGCGCCGATCCCGCGATGCCGAGTTCGGGAAACGGGCCGATGCCGAAGATCAGCAGCGGATTGAGCAGCACGTCCAGCCCTACCGACAACACCATGAAATAGAACGGCGTGCGCGAATCTCCCGCGCCGCGCAGCGTCATCATCACGAAGTTGTAGAAGTACATGAAGGGCAGCGCCAGGAAGATGATGCGCAGGTAGCTGATGGCCAGCGCCCTGGCATCGGCCGGCGTATCCATGGCGGCAAGGATGTCTGGCGTGAAGGCATAGCCGAGCACCGCGGCAATTACCGACAGCAGGACAAAGAAGGTGGTGCTGGTGCCCACCACGCGGCGCGCTTCGCCCAGGTCGCGCGCGCCCACGGCTTGCCCGATCATGATGGTGTTGGCCATGCTGATGCCAAACACCACGCCCAGCAGGAAGAACAGGATGATGTTGGCATTGGAGGTGGCGGTCAGCGCCGCCTCGCCGAGAAAATGCCCGACCCACACCGAATTGATCGAGGCATTGAGCGACTGCAGGATATTGCTGCCCAGCACCGGTAGCGAGAACAGCAGCAAAGTGCGACCGATCGGGCCCGTGGTCAGCTGGGCTTTGGATTTTGTTGGCATGTTCGAGTTTGTCTCGTGTTCTTATTGCGCCCGACACGCATTCGTGTCATCAGGTGACAGGAGCAATATCAATCGGAATGCCCCGTGCGCGCCACTATCTCATACCTTCCTGACAGCCTTTGTCGGCAGGTGTCGTCAGACAGAAAGCCAATTGTAAACAGTCGCCGTCACAGCCGTCACGCAATGCGTGACGTGGCCCAGGCGCCTCGTTCATTCGAGAGGAGCAGGCGCCTCCAGCCCCATTGGATCTCCGGGTAGAATCCGGCATTGGCCGCACATTAGGCATTTTTGTTGTTTCTCCCAGAAAATCAAAAAAATTCATGGATATCAATGGCAATGCACTGACAGGTGCTCAGCTGGAACAATTCCTGGACCGTCTCGAAGCTGATCTCGAAGAAGGAAATTCAACGGAAGCGGCTGATTTGCTGGCGAGATTGCGCGCCAGGCCTTTGCGGGCGGATTCACTGGAATCCATTGACCGGCTGCACACGCTGTGGATGCGGGCGGGCGATTCCGCGGCTGCACAGGCCGTGGTCAACGACGACGGCGCCGCCGTACTGGCACTCGCGCAGCGCGAGGCCCGGGCCGGGCTGCGCATGCACCTGGCGCTCTATCGCCTCCAGATTGCCAACTACCTCGACGAGGAAGAGCCCACCCGGCAAGCCCTCGGAGAGATGCGTGCCATCGTTGCCGAGATGCCGGACCTTGATGCGAACCGGTACCGGCAGCTTCGGGTATTCGATAGCCTGGAGCGGCGCAGCCTGGACATCGCGCTGGAAACGGTTGAACTACGCAATGCACTGGACGGCGCCATCGCGCAGCGGGCTGCTTTCCGCGCGTGGGACCATGCCGACTACCAGCGGCGGCGTGCGTGGGCGCTGTCGCGTCATGGCAGCGACGACGAGGCGCGCGCAGCGGCCGGTGCGGCAATCCTGGCGCTGCAGACGGCGGCTGCGGATCAGGACGTCGACGAAGACGACTGGCTGCGCCTGGGCGGCGCCCTGATCGCGATCGCGCCCGAACGCCTGGCTGCCTTCCAGCAGGCGGTAACGGCGCTGACGGCGGACCGCGCCTTGCCGCAGCGCCGTGAGCTGGAAGTCCGGCTGGCCCGGCTCGCCGCGCGCGCCTTGCACGCGCAAGGCGATTTGCCGGGCGCGCTGGACGCTTGCTCCGCCGCGCGCCATGGCCTGTCCTCGGACGGCAGCGATGACTTCATCGAATACGAACTGCCGTGGCTGATCGAAGCCCGGCGCGTTGAAGAGGCCGGCCGCCGGGCCTTCTTTCACATTTACCAGCTGGAAGCCGAGATGTGGGACGGCGCCGCGCGGCTGGTTCACGCGCGTCTGGCCGACGCGGACGACGACTCCGTCTGGTGGCCATTGTGCGCCATGCGGGCCTGCAATACCGCCGAGACGCTGGAGCGTTTCATCTCTGTGGCGCAAGAGGACGGACAGGATCTGCCGACGCTCTCCCCGGTTCATGAGGCGCTCTTTGGCGCCGTTGGGGAAGTAAATGGTGCGCAGGCCATGCAGGTAGTGTTCGCAGCCGCGCGCGCGCTGGCCGAGCAGCGTTCGCCTCGCCATCCGTGGATCACGCGACTGGCGGCCGTGCACGATGCCGGCGCAGGCCGCATCGATGCCACCACGCAAGCGGCGCTGTTGTATGCGGCGGCGCAGGAAGGCGGCATGGACGACAACCGTACCGCATACGCCCTGTTCCATGCGCGAGTGCAATCGCTCGGGCTGCCCCAGACGCTGAAGTTGCCGCATCCTTCCCTGCCGAGCGGGCTGTGGGGCTACAACTTCGGGGTCACGATCGGGAGCTACCTGGAGGAACACCTGGACAGCGTTCCCGCGGAACTGCGCAACGAGACGTACCGCGATTTCATCAAGTTGCAGACTGCCGCCTACGAGCAAGGGCAGGCGTGCATGGAGCGCTATTTCGCGAGCGGCGGCGGGCATCCGTACGACGCCTGCGCGCACCTCTACTCCATGATGTGCAATAACCTGGCCATCATCTATCGCTACGACGAGCGGCGCTATGAGGATGCCGTCGACCTGCATATGCGGGGCATCGCGGCCAGCCCGTTTGCCGAACACTATGCCGGCCTGCTGAGTGTGCGGATCGCGATGAAGGATGCCGAAGGGATCGTGAGCGCGGCCGAGCAGCTCTGGCACTACGCCGCCGAGCATGGCTACAGCCGGCATGACCCCAACGACTATCTGGGCGAGGTGTCCCAGGCTCTGTACAAACTCGATCGCGACCGCGAGATTCCGATCTGGCTGGAGCGCCTGGTGAAATGGCAGCGGGAAGAAGGCCTGGACGATGACAACTTGTCCACCGATGCGTTGGGCGTGCACCTGCAGATGGCATTCAACCTGGCGCATAGCTGCCCGGAAGAAGCGTCGGTATTGTGGAGCCGCATCGCGCGCCAGGTGGAAGCCTGTCCGGTGTCCTGGATGGTATGCCTGGGGGCCGACACGCTCCACGGGCTGCATCGCCGGGCCGAGGCCGCCGCGCTCTACGAGCGCGCCCTCGCACTCAATCCGCGCAGCAACGAATACGAATGCGATGATGCCAGCGCGATTGAGGAAAAGCTGGCGCTCTATCGGACCGAAGCCAAAGCCCCTGCCAAAAGCTGGTGGCAAGTCTGGAAATGAGTGCGGCAAGGCGGACCTCCGGCTACGCGCCGCGCAACGCGCTCAATGCCGGCGCGCTGAAGTCGGGGATCGCCGCGCGCAGCCAGGCGCGAGGCGACGAAGCGACCGTGCGCGCCTGGCTGCTTAACCACTTCTATCGCCATCTCGTCGCCAACTTCGAGCCGGCGACAAACATCGGTTCGCTTGCCGATGCGCGGCAGATACTGAAATCCGAGGCCGTACCGGAATGGATTGTTGCCCGCTTTGCCGCCTCCGCCAAGGCGGGCAGCAGCGAAGCGGCAACGCCGCTAGCACCCGTGGTCTGGGTCGATCCTGCCGATACGCGCCTGCTGGCACTGGAAGCGCGGCTAGTCGAATTCCTGACGTCGCGCCAAGGCACCGCCCTGGAAGGCAAGCTGGACCGCATCAACTGCCCGCAAGCGCTGGCGCTGTGGGACAAGGAACATGCCGAGATGGCAACGCGCATCGAGCGTGGCTGGCGCCAGAGCCAGCCCGAGGCGCTGCGCACCCTGCTGGCGACGCCGAATGGCGTGTTCGTGGAGTTCCTGCCGGACAGTGCGCTGCTGCGCTCGGAAATGGCGTTTGAAAGCTATGTCATGCGGCACTGCCTCGGGCAGTTTGCCGACCGGCGCGCGCTGGCCGGGGGCTACGGCGAGCGGTATGCCGGCGCGGTGGCGCAAAAGCAGCTGCGCCTGGTGAGCTTCCGTGATGCCGGCGGACATCCGCATATCACGATCGGCGTGAGTATCCAGGCCAATGGCGCGCTCCGCGTGGACCAGGTCAAGGGAAAGCAGAACCGGCCGCCGATCGAACGCTACATCGAAGACGTGCTGGCCTGCCTGAACGCGCTGGGCACCGACGAGGAAACACCGGCCGATTGCATCGCAATCGGCGTGGTACGCACGCCAGCCGGCTGGGAGCGCATCGAAGACGTGACCGACGCCGCAACGCAGACCCGACTGGTCGGCAGGTATCCGCAACTCTTCGTCAGGCTCAGCTCGCCAACGCCGATGGTGGAATGGCTGGTCGCCGCGCGCGAGCCGGGCCTGCTGTCGGCGCGTTCGCCGCGTGCGCCATCGGTCGGTTATGCCACCAGGCCTATGCCGGCACGAAACGCAGAAACGGGAAATCCGCATGGCGGCGGGGAAGCTGTCGCCACCGAAGGGGTGCCGTGGCCGGAACTATCGCTATCGCGGGCAGCGGAAATACTGGCCTTGCAATCCAGATCGTAACGGAGCGCCGAACCTGATGATCTTCTACATCCTTCTCGGGGGACTCGTACTTTGGTGGGCTTACCGCCGTCTGCGCCCCGCGCGCTCCGCTGTGTTCACGCAGCGCAAGCAATGGGCCCTGACACTGGCGCAGCCGATGGTCGACGCCACGGGCATGACCGGTTTTTTCGACCCCGCCACGGACCGCCTGACGGAGAATGCGCGCGCATTCTTTCGTGCGCAATTGCTGCACCAGATGGAGTTCCGGGCCAATGCGACCGACGACGAAGCGCGCCAGCACCTCGCCCAGGTACTCGAATCGCGTTGGTTTCGCACCGATCTGCATGCGCTCCTGCCGACAGACGATCCTCGTGCCGCGCTGGCGTTTGCCTGTGTCCGGATGGCGTTTTTTGCGCGCATTGTCATGTTGATGGGCTGGGCGGAGCCCATGGCCGCCTGGCGCGTGCTGTTGCTTAATGCGCAGCGTGCGCAGGACTGCTTTGCAAGCTGGGAGGAATTCGGCATTGCCTTTATCGCCGGCCGCCGGCAATGGGTTGCGGCGTTCCGGGCCGACCCGATGGGCAAAGCCTTCGATGAAGCAAGCTTGCGCCAGCTCCTCGCCCCGCCCAAGGGAGTCTGGGCAACGCTGGCATGGCCGGACCTGCCGGCATTCAGCCCACAGCCGCTCTGAGCCGCGCGAGCGCCGATCACCGCCACCAAATGCGGATTGCGCAGTGCCGCCAGGTTGGCGGCACTGCGTCAGCGCCTGGATGCCTCCCGATAAGCCGCGATGCGCGCCTTTAGCCCCGGACGGGCGGCGGAACGCACAAGTTCGGCTAGCTGCGCGGCGCGCGCCGCATCGGCAGCGCCGGGCCCGCCCAGCGTGGCGGCGTGGATGGCCGCCTGCGTCGGTGCATCGAGCCGGCGCGCACGCGCGGCCAGTGCCGTAAGCGCGGCCGCGCGTGCCTCCGGTTCCACCACGGTGCCGGCCAGGCCGGCGGCCAGCGCTTCTTCTGTCCGGACGGCTCGCCCGCTGCCGATCCATTCCCGCGCCGTGGCCACGCCAACCAGCTCCGCCAGCCGCGCGCTGCCCAGCACCAGGCCAAAGGCCGCCCCCGGGAAGGCGAAGCTGCTGCCCTGCGCGACCCAGCGCTGCTCGCAGGCTGCAAGCAGGTCGGCACCCGCGCCCATGACCCGCCCCTGCACCAGCGCTACGGTGGTGAAGGGCGCGCCATGCAGGCTTTGCAGCAGCAGTTCGACGCGCACGAAACGCGCCAGCAGCGAATCGTCGCTCTCGCTATCCAGGTCGCCCAGGTCGAAACCGGTGCAGAAATGCGTGCCCGCGCCCTCAATGGACAGCAGGCGTGTGCCGTCGTGGTGGCACACCTGCACCGCCGCCGCGAGCTCCTCCACCAGCGCGGCCGACAGTGCATTGCCGCGCCCGGGCCGGTTCAGCGTCAGCCGGGTGACGTCGCCCTGTTTGTCGGCCAGCAGGATGCCTTGTGTCACCGCGGCCCCCTCACGTCGCCGCCTGGGCCCACAAGTTGGGCACCAGCGCGTTGGAGTAGCCGGAGATGAACAGCTTGGTCTCGCCGCTCGCCGCGTCGTAGACATGGCGCCGGATGCGGCCGATATTGCCGCCATACAGATGGATGCTGACCGAGACCTGGTCGTCGTGCGCATTGCGCACGCGGTGCACGTCGCCCAGCGTGGGCGATACGGCGGCCACCTGGCCGGCGGACAACAGGACCTCGCCGCCATCGGCCACCAGTTTGCCCGCCTCGGCACGGTAGTGCTGGTCGAGCTCGGCGCCGCGCAGCACGCCGATCAGGCCCCACACGGTGTGATCGTGCACCGGCGTCTGCTGGCCCGGCCCCCAAACGAAGCTCACCAGCGAGAAGCGGTCAAGCGGATCGCCGTAGAGCAGGTGCTGCTGGTAATAGACGGGATGCGGCCGCGCCATCGCGTCGGGCAGCCAGTCGTCGTGCGCCACCAGTTCGCGCAGCGGACCGGTGGCGCCGGCCAGCAGCGCGGCCTCGTTACCGGTACCGGGTCCGGTTTGTTCCACCAGCCGGCTGATGGTGGCGACGAACTCACGCAGCCGTTCGATCTTGTCATTCATCATGCTTCCCTGGAAGTGTCATGGTCCGCGCCGCCCACCGGGTAGCGCGCGCGAATGGCGTCGTTGTGCTCTCCCAGCGCCGGCGGATCGCGGCGGATCGGCAGCCCCTGTCCATCGAAGCGCAGCGGCGAGGCGAAGGTACGCGTCTGGTGGCCGCCCGGCAACGTCAGCGGCTGCACCCACTCCATATGCGCGACCTGGGGATCGTCCAGCGCGGCGGCGTAGTCGTTGATGCGCGCATGCGGCACGCCGGCGGCATTGAACACCGCGATCCAGTGCGCCACGCCGGCTCCCGCGAAACACTCTTCCAGCAGCGCCTTGAGCGCAACCTGGTTGACGGCACGGTCGCGCGTGGTGGCAAAGCGGGCATCGGCCGCCAGCGCCGGCAACTCCACGACCTTCACCACCGCCAGCCAGAGCTTCTGGTTGCCCGCGGCAATGGCGAAGTAGCCATCGGCGGCGCGGAAGGCCTGGTACGGTGCATTGCGCGGATGGGCCGAGCCGAGCTTGACCGGGCTCTTGCCCGTGCCGAAGTATTCGCTGGTCTGCAGCGCGGYGATGCCAAGCGTGCAGCCGTACATCGGCACGTCGATATGCGAACCCGCACCGCCGGCGCGCACCCGCGCCAGCGCGCTGGCGATGGCGAAGGCGGCGTAGAGCCCCGAAGCGAAATCGGCCAGCGGTACGCCGCACTTGACCGGCGCGCCATCGGGCTCGCCGGTCACGCTCATTACCCCGGCCGCCGCCTGGATGGTCAGGTCGAAACCGCCCTCGCCGGCGCGCGGGCCGCTCTGGCCATAGGCCGACACCGAGCAGTACAGCAACTGCGGCTTGTGCTCGCAAAAGCTCGCATAGCCCAGGCCAAGCCGGTCCATCACGCCGGGACGGTTGTTCTCGATCACCACATCGGCGTCCAGGATCAGTTGCCGCGCCAGGGCGACGTCGGCCGGATCCTTCAGGTTGAGCGCCACCGACTGCTTGTTGCGGTTGAGCGAGGCAAAGTTCTCGGAAAACCCGTTCGACAGCGGCGGCCACTGGCGCAAGGTGTCGCCGTCCGGCGGCTCCACCTTGACCACCTCGGCGCCCATGTCGGCCAGCAGCATGCCGCAGAACGGCCCGGCCGCCACGGTACAGAACTCCACCACCCTGACCCCGTGCAGGGGCAGGTCCTTCTCGCTGACATCGTGCATCTGGATACCCGGAAAACGTTGACGGCCCGGCTGACTCCCGCCTTTGGACCGCGATGCGGATCATTATATTCACGTTCCAAAATAGGCTACAATCGTTCCACATTTGAGAACCAATGCCGGGTGCGCCACACACGGCAAGTCCGACATGAACAACACCTTGATCAAAGGCCTGGGTGTCATCGAGCTGCTGGCCCACAGCGAGCGCCCTCTCGGCCTGACGGAGATCGCCGCCCACCTGGGCCTGGCCAAGAGCAATGTGCACCGCTTGCTGCAAGCGCTCACCGATCTCAACTATGTGATCCGGGACACCTCCGGCACCGGCTACAGCGCCTCCATCAAGCTCTGGGAACTGGGCTCGGCGGTGCTCTCGCGGCTGGACCTGCGCCGCCATGCCGAAGCCTGGATGGACAAGCTGATGCACACCAGCGGCGAAAGCGTCCACCTGTCCGTGCTGGATCGCGGCGAAGTGGTCTATGTGCACAAGATCGACAGCCCCAACCCGGTGCGCGCCTATACCCAGATCGGCGGCCGCGCGCTGGCGCATTGCGTGGCCACCGGCAAGGCCATGCTGGCATTCCAGCCGGACGCCGCGCTGCAGCGCATGTCGGCCGCGCTGGCGCCGTCCACGCCCAACAGCATCGTGGAGCCGGAGCGCTTCCTGCAGGAAATGGAAAAAGTCCGCAAGCAGGGCTATGCGGTCAATCGCGGCGAGTGGCGCGAGACGGTGTATGGCATCGCCGCTCCGATCAGCGACCGCAACGGGCATGTGATTGCCGCGGTCGGGCTGTCCGGACCCGCCGAGCGCTTCAAGCCGCAGAAAATCAAGGGCTTCGCCGACCTGGTGCTGAATGCCGCCACGGAGATCTCCGACAGCCTCGGCGGCGGTGCCCGGCACAATGCGCTGGCCCTCGCCACGCGCAGCATGGTGGCGGTGCGGCACACCTGAGCGGAAGGGAGCGCAAATGGCGATTCCAGCGAATCGGGAACAACTGCTGGAGGCGATTCAGAACTCGTATGCCAGCCACTTGATGGAACTTTGCAATCGGTAAAGAGAAACCTGCAAGGCACAGGACAGCCGGCGCCCGCCGGTGCACAAAATGAGCCGTCAGGTTAAGCTTGTGGTTTCGCCGCTGTGCCCGGCCCGGGCACGGCACCCTCACAGCGGCAGCACCGGCTGCACTTGTCGCACGCAACCTTCATCAGGAGAAAGGCATGTACCAGGATCTCGCCCTCTACATCGACGGGGAATTCGTCAAGGGAGGGGACCGACGCGAGCAAGACGTCATCAACCCTTCCACCCAGGAACTGCTGGGCAAGCTGCCGCACGCCAGCCGCGCGGACCTCGACCGCGCCCTGGCCGCGGCGCAGCGCGCCTTCGAAAGCTGGAAGAAGACCTCGCCACTGGAGCGCTCCAGGATCCTGCGCCGCGTTGCGGAACTGACCCGCGAGCGCGCCAAGGAGATCGGCCGCAACATCACGCTGGACCAGGGCAAGCCGCTGGCTGAAGCCATCGGCGAAGTCATGATCTGCGCCGAGCACGCCGAATGGCACGCCGAGGAATGCCGCCGCATCTACGGCCGCGTGATCCCGCCGCGCCAGCCCAATGTGCGCCAGATCGTGGTGCGCGAGCCGATCGGCGTCTGCGCGGCCTTCACCCCGTGGAACTTCCCCTTCAACCAGGCGATCCGCAAGATGGTTTCGGCCATCGGCGCCGGCTGTACGCTGATCCTCAAGGGCCCGGAAGATTCGCCCAGCGCGGTGGTCGCGCTGGCCCAGTTGTTCCACGATGCAGGCCTGCCCCCGGGCGTGCTGAACATCGTCTGGGGTGTGCCGGGCGAAATATCCACCTACCTGATCGAATCGCCGATCGTGCGCAAGATCTCGTTCACCGGTTCCGTGCCGGTGGGTAAGCAACTTGCCGCACTGGCCGGCGCTCACATGAAGCGCGTGACCATGGAGTTGGGCGGCCACTCGCCAGTGCTGGTGTTCGACGACGCCGACATCGAGCCGGCAGCGGAAATGCTGGCGCGCTTCAAGCTGCGCAACGCCGGCCAGGTGTGCGTGTCGCCCACGCGCTTCTACGTGCAGGAAAAAGCCTACGACAAGTTCCTGGCGCGCTTTACCGAGGTGATCGGTTCGATCAAGGTCGGCGACGGCCTGGAAGACGGTACCCAGATGGGCCCGCTGGCACACGAGCGCCGCATCGCCTCGATGGAACAGTTCCTGGATGACGCCAGCCATCGCGGCGGCAAGGTCGTGGCCGGCGGCAAGCGCATCGGCGACAAGGGCTTCTTCTTCGCCCCCACCGTGGTCACCGACCTGCCCGACGACGCCAAGCTGATGGTCGACGAGCCCTTCGGCCCGGTGGCGCCGGTGACGCGCTTCAAGGATGCGGAGGAAGTGCTGCGCCGCGCCAACAGCCTGCCCTTCGGCCTGGCCTCCTACGTGTTCACCAACTCGCTGAAGACCGCGACGCTGGTGTCCAACGGCCTGGAAGCCGGCATGGTCAATATCAACCACTTCGGCATGGCGCTGGCCGAGACGCCGTTCGGCGGCATCAAGGATTCCGGCATCGGCAGCGAAGGCGGCCAGGAAACCTTCGATGGCTACCTGGTGACCAAGTTCATCACGCAGGTCTGATGCGCAATGCCGCGGCCTCACCGCCGCGGCGGAAGCGCCGGACGAGGGCACGCATGCATCGTCCGGCGCCCTCCCCCGTCACACGGTGCCTTCAACGCGGCGCGGCTGGCTTCGCCCCCAGGCCACGGGCGAGTTCGTAATCCTCGACAAAATCCTTCCACTGCGCCTGCGCCAGCTCGCAACCGTGCCGCGCCAGCCGCAGCACCGGCGCGCGCCAGCGCGTACCGCCGGCAAACTCCTGCAACTGCTCGATGCGATCGGCGGCATTGTGCCCGCATCCGCGCAGGTGCGCCCAGGCCGCGGCGCGCGCCATGGTGAACAGCACTTCGCGCAGGTCCTCGCGATTGGTGTGGGAGCCAAGGTTGACCCGGTCGGCGGTGGGCTGCAGGCTCTTGACGATATAGGAAGCCTTGCCCATCTTCACCGCCGAGAGCAGCGCCGGGGAGGCCGCCTGCATCGCATGCTGGATGTGCACGACGCGTGACGCTTCGCTGTTCCAGGCGGGCTGCGTGCGATACGGCAGCCCCTGCCAGGCGCTGGGCGCGGCGCGCTTGATGTCGACCAGCCGCTGAGCCAGCGGATCGCTCTCCGCGTGAGCCAGCACAACGTAACGTTCAAGTCCAAGGCTGCCAACGCCGGCGATCCTGCGGGCGGCATCGTCGGCCACCAGCCTCCCATGTTGCGACTGCCGCCCGAACTCGCTCAGGATCGCTGCGGTACGCTTGCGCGCGCCCTTGAGGGGTTCCAGCGCATGCTTGCCGTCGACCAGCAGGCGCCGCTTGCCGGCGCGCCGCACCGTGCGCGCGGCCAGGACCTCGCCGCGGCGGCGGCGTTTGACCCGGCGCAGCAGCGTCGCCACCATGCCGGTGGCCGTGGCGCGCTCCACCCAGCGCGGCTTGCCGCTGGCCAGCACCGCCGCGTAGGTATCGAGCATGCTCTGCGCGCCGGCACGCGCGTCGGCAGCGGACAGCCCCAGTTGCGGTGCGGCAACCATCAGGCTCGACAGCAGGCGCACCAGGTCCACCGTGAGCGGCGCGACCAGCGCATCGTCGAAGTCGTTGAGATCGAAATAAACCAGGCCGTTGTCGCCCTTGAAACTGCCGAGATTCTCCAGGTGGAGATCGCCGCAGACATAGGTGGTCGGCGCCTCGATCAGCGCGGCCTCGTTGCCCACCGCGGCCGCATAGAGATGGTTGGTGCCACGCAGGAAAGCAAACGGATCCGCCGCGATGGCGGCGAGCTTGCGGGTCAGCCGCTCGGGATCGCGGCCATGGTTATAGGTCAGGATGGCTTCCGTGGCTGGGTGCATGGCTTCCTCGTGGTGGCGGGCAACCGCTCAAGTGTACCCGGCACGCCGCCTCGGGCAAAACCGGCCCGTGCCCCCGGCGAGCATGCGTTCAGCGGAAAAAGGCACCGCGCAAGAGGAATGTGTAATCGGCTTCCATCGCCATCAGGCCCACCAGCACCAGCAGGCAGAGCGGCGGCAGCAGGATGGCGCAGATCAGCGCCAGCCGCTCCCACGCCATATGCATGAAGACGCCGACGATCAGGCCGGCCTTCATCACCATGAACAGCAGGATCAGGGTCCAGCGCAGATAACCCTCGAAGTGGAAGTAGTCCACCATGTAGGACAGCGTGGACAGCACGAACAACAGCGCCCATATCTTCAGGTACAGGCCAATCGGGTGCTGCTGCCCGTGATGCGATTCACCGTGCGCGCCGGTGGACGCATGCGCTGGCGCCGCCGGTGCCAGGCCGGGCACATCGGGAGACGGAGTCGACGATGCCATGGCGTGCCTCACCAGAGATAGAACAGCGCAAAGATAAAGACCCAGACCAGGTCCACGAAGTGCCAGTAGAGCCCGGCGATCTCCACGATCTGGTAGTTGCCCGTGCGCTCGTAGCGCCCGCGCAGCACCTTGGTCGCCACGATCAGCAGGTAGATCACGCCGCAGCTCACGTGCAGCCCGTGGAAACCGGTGATCATGAAAAACGTGGAGCCGAACTGCGGCGCGCCCATCGGGTTGCTCCAGGGACGCACCCCTTCGGTAAGGATCAGCTTGCTCCACTCGAAGGCTTGCATGCTGACAAAGGCCACGCCGAACAGCGCCGTGGCAAACATCAGGCTGGCGCATTTCACGCGGTCGCGGCGGTAGGCGAAATTCACGGCCATCGCCATCGTGCCGCTGCTGCTGATCAGCACGAAGGTCATGATGGCGATCAGCAGCAAGGGCACCTCGGCGCCGCCGACCTTCAGCCCGAACACGATGCTCGGATTCGGCCACGTATCCGTGCTGGCGATCCGCACCGTCATGTACCCGGTCAGGAAACAACTGAAGATGAAGGTGTCGGACAGCAGGAAGATCCACATCATCGCCTTGCCCCACGACACCTTGAAGGCCTGCTGGTCGGACGACCAGTCGGCCACCAGCCCGCGCAGGCCGGCCACCACGGGCGCAGGCGCGGGCACGCCGGGCAGCGCGGCGCCGCCGGACTCGGCCGGCGCCGATGGAGTGGGTTGCGAAGACATTGGTGCGTCTCCTTCGATGCTTGACGTGGCCGCCTAGCCGCGCCCGCAGATAAAGCGAACCAGTTCAGGCGTGAGCCAGTTCAGCGCGGCCAGYAGCACCAGCCACACGGCAAGCAGGAAATGCCAGTAGCGCGCGCACAGCACGATGCGCAGCGTGGCCCGCGCGCTGCCCCGCGCGGCATGCATGGCGACCACCCAGCCAACAAGGCCTCCCAGCACATGCAGGCCATGCATCGCGGTGAGCAGGTAGAAGAAACTGCCGGCGGGATTGTTGGCCGGCACCACATGGATGGCGAGCAGGGCCTGCCACGCCCATAACTGCGAGGCGACAAATGCAGCTGCGGCCAGCCCGCCAAAGCGTAGCGCGCGATGTGCCATCGTGAAGCGTCCGTCGCGCGCCGCCCGCGCTGCCACCAGCATCACCGCGCTGCCGGCGGCCAGCAAGGCAGTGGACATCCAGACCTGCCATGGCAACGAAACGGCATGCCAGTCCGGCGAGTCCATGCGCATGGCATAGGCGGCGATAAACAGCCCAAACAGCGAGGACACCACGCCCATGAACACCCACAGCCCGATGCTGGCCGGCGCGCGGCGGGCGTGCTGCCGGCCCACGTCGCCGGGACCGGGACCGGAGCGGCGCTCGCTGTCGCCGCTGGCGCGGTAGACCAGGTTTGCGTTCATGCTACGGCTCCACGGCTGGCATGCGGCTCGGGTTCGGCGCCGCCGGCATCGGGCGGCGCGTTCTGCGCGATGAAATCCTCGCTGGCGCCCGGCACGCTATAGGCATAGGCCCAACGATGCACTACCGGTTGCTCCGGGCCCCAGTTGCCATGCACCGGCGGCGTCTGCGGCGTCTGCCACTCCAGCGAAGCCGCGCGCCACGGATTGGAACCCGCCAGCCTGCCGTGCCTGACGCTCCAGGCCAGGTTGAAGATGAACAACAACTGCGCCGCCGCCACGATAAACGCCGCCACCGAGATATAGGCGTTCATCAGGTGCGCCGATTCAGGGATGAAGGCGTAGTTGTCGTAAGCGTAATAGCGCCGCGGCATGCCAAGGATGCCCAGGTAATGCATGGGAAAGAAGATGGCATAGGTGCCGACGAAGGTCACCCAGAAATGGATATGCCCCAGCGTGTCGTTGAGYATGCGGCCGGTGACCTTCGGGTACCAGTGATAGATGCCGCCGAACACCACCAGGATCGGCGACACGCCCATCACCATATGGAAGTGCGCAACCACGAAATACGTATTGGACAGCGGGATGTCCACGCTCACGTTGCCCAGGAAAAGCCCGGTCAGCCCGCCGATCACGAACGTACTGACGAAGGCGATGGCGAACAGCATCGGCACCGAAAAATGGATGTCTCCCCGCCACAGCGTGATCACCCAGTTATAAACCTTGATGGCGGTGGGAATCGCGATGATCAGCGTGGTGGTGGCGAAGAAGAAGCCAAAGTAAGGATTCATCCCGCTCACGAACATATGGTGCGCCCACACCACCACCGACAGCACGCCGATGGCAAGGATCGCCCATACCATGGTGCGGTAGCCAAAGATGCTCTTGCGCGAATGCACGCTGATCAGGTCCGAGACGATGCCGAACGCGGGCAGCGCCACGATATACACCTCCGGGTGGCCGAAGAACCAGAACAGGTGCTGGAACAGCAGCGGGCTGCCGCCCTTGTAGTTGAGCTGCTGGCCCAGCGACACGATCGCCGGCATGAAGAAGCTCGTGCCCAGCGTGCGGTCCAGCAGCATCATCAGGCCCGACACGAACAGCGCGGGAAAAGCCAGCAGCGCCAGGATGGTGGCCATGAAGATGCCCCACACGGCCAGCGGCATGCGCATCAGCGTCATCCCCTCGGTACGCGCCTGCAGCACCGTGGTGACGTAGTTGAGGCCGCCCATGGTGGCCGCCACGATAAAGATCAGCAGCGACACCAGCATCAGGATGATGCCCCACTCGTAGCCGGGCGTGCCCCGCAGGATCGCCTGCGGCGGATAGAGCGTCCAGCCGGCGCCGGTGGGCCCGCCCGGCACGAAGAAGCTCGACAGCAGCACCAGTACCGAGAGGAAGTACACCCAGAAGCTCAGCATGTTGAGGTAGGGGAACACCATGTCGCGCGCGCCCACCATCAACGGGATCAGGTAGTTGCCAAAGCCGCCGAGAAAAAGTGCCGTGAGCAGGTAGATCACCATGATCATGCCGTGCATGGTGACGAACTGGTAGTAGCGGTTGGCGTCGATAAAGGTGAAATGCCCCGGGAAACCCAGTTGCAGGCGCATCAGGTTTGACAGCACCACGCCAATCAGCCCCACGAAGATGGCGACCAGGGTGTACTGCACCGCGATCACCTTGTGATCCTGGCTCCAGATATAGCGGGTAAAGAAACTGGTCGGGCCATGATGGGCGGCGTCGTCGGTGTATGCCATTGCACTCCCTCCTGCAGCCTATTTTGCGGCGGCGCCGGACGCGGCGCCTGCCTGCGTTGCGGCCCCGCCCGCGCCATTGGCGCGGATGTAGGCGACCAGCGCGCCGACTTCCTCTTCGCTCAGGGGCATCTTCGGCATGAGCGGACCGAAGCCCTTGACCAGGCGCGCTTGCGGATCGGTGATCTCGGTCTTCAGGTAAGCGTCGTCGACCTTTGCGCTGCTGCCGTCGGCAAACGTTCCCGTGCTGCCATACAGGCCCTTCCAGCTCGGCCCCACGCCAACGGTGCCATCGATACTGTGGCAGCCAACGCAGCCCTTGCTCTGGGCCAGCGCGCGGCCCTGTTCCGCAAGCGTATCGGCGCCGGCGGGCGCTCCGGGTGCCCCGGCCGTGGCCGGCGGCGCAGGCGTCTTCAGCATGGTCAGCGCGAACGTGGGCTGCCGGCGCAGCCACGCATCGAACGCCGCCGCATCCTCCACTACCACCTTGCCCCGCATGTTGTAGTGGCCGACCCCGCACAACTGCGCGCACAGGATCTCATAGGTACCCGCCTTGGTCGGCGTGAACCAGAACGACGTCACCATCCCCGGCACCATGTTCATGCGGGCGCGAAACGGCGGCACGTAGAAATCGTGCAGCACATCCTTGGAGCGCAGCAGCACCTTGACCGGACGATTCAGCGGCAAGTGCACTTCATTGCCGGCAATGATGATGTCGTCCTGTCCGCGCGGGTCGTCCGGGTTCACGCCGAGCGGGTTGGCCGCCGTCACGAAGCGCGCGTCCGAGGTGCCAAGCTGGCCGCCCTGGCCCGGAAAGCGAAAGCCCCACTGCCACTGCTGGCCCACTACCTCCAGCACCATCGCATCGCCGGGTGGCCGCACATATTCGGCATAGACGAACAGGCCCGGCGCGAGCAGGGCAATCACGCCGAGCGTGGTGCCGCCGATCAGCCAGAGTTCCAGCTTGCTGTTTTCCGGCTGATAGTGCGCGCGAGCGCCGTCGCGATGGCGGTAGCGCCAGACGATATAAGCGACGAACAGGTTGATGATGACGAAGAAGACGCCGGTGATGACCAGGGTAATGGTCAGCGTGTCGTCCATCTGCTTCCAGTTGGAAGCAAGCGGGGTCGCCCACCACGGGCTCACGAAATGGAAGAGCACCGAAGCAACGACGATGATCACGAGTGCAATGGCTATCGCCATACCGACCCTCCCCCCTTGCGTACGGCAGGCCGCGAACTACGCGCAAGGCTGAGATAAGACTAGTGCATGTGGTCCGCCCCGTGCAAGGCGGCCTTGAGAGCGCTTTGCGCGCGATGCCACACAGGGCCGGCGGTTGGCGCAAAGGCGGCGGCAAATAAAGAGCGGCGGATGAAAGCCAGGGCTTTCATCCGCCGCCGTCGGCCCGCGCGGCCCGTGTAGTGGTAAAGCGCGGATCTAAACCAGATGCGCGTAGCGCTATCGCATCATTGATGCACTGCAGTGTGCGTGCTCAGTGAGATACATCCTTGCTTTCGAGCTTCCAATAGGCAATGGCCGCGGCCATGCCGAAGATCATGTGGCCAACCAGCGTATGCCAGCCACGCGCGTCGGCGAACCAGGTAAAGAAGCGCGTCATGCCGTAGAAATTAAGCAGATAGACCGCCAGGCCGAACWCAGCGCCGGTCAGCAACACCATGCCCGTACTCGAGTCCAGTTGGAACGGCGCGATGATAGCGGCCAGGATCATCCCCAGCACCGCGCCGAGCACGAAATGGATTGCCAGCGCCGCGGCCACGGTACTCACGCTGAACAGCGAAGTTTGCAACACGTCCTGCCCCATCAGGATCGCCGCGATCAGCCGCGTCGTGCCCCATGGATTGACGCCCGCCACCATCGTCGACCAGAACAGTTCGATCACCATCAACAGCGCCCCGGCCGCCAGACCGGACACCGCTGCTGCGGTCCAGTCTGGCGTGCGGCGCACATAGTGGTGCGATTGCATGTGAAGTTCCATAGCCACCTCCGGATATGCTGTTTCGCCGCGATCCCCGCTGCGATTGCTCTATTACGCGTGCTTGCCACCTGAACGATGATCGGGCCCGCGTATCTGCACAGCATAGGACACGCCGGCCTGATCGTTTGACCGCACACTCGCAAAAAAGTGCATGGGGCAGGCCTGGCGCAACGGTGCCGGCGCGAGGTGTGCGAACAGTGTGGCCAGGCCGGTACATGGAAGGAGAAAGCCCCAGCCCGCCGCCAGGCGGGCCAACCCCAGCGCGATGCGAAGCGAGCCGTCAAGGTGTACCAGGCCGCATGGGGCGCCTTTTTTGCCTACTTTTTTGGCAAGCCGCAAGACAAAAAAGTGGGTCGCCGCCCCGCAGGGGTGGTGAAACTGCCTTTGACTTTAAGGTTTTAAGCTTTGCGGGTGAGAGCAATCCCCCCACAAGAAAGTGCCTTAGGGGACAACCCCGATGTCATCGTCCTTGGTCTACCTGAGACACTTTCTATACTGGAAATACAAGGAAAGAGACAGGAGACAGCCGTGCTGCACCTTAGCTCACATGATCTTGTTTTTCTGATCCCGATGGCGCTGGTCGGCATGATTGCCTTCGGCGGGATTCCGTTCACAGCCCGCGCCCTGCGCATCAGTTGCCGCGCTGCTGGCGCGATATTCGGGGCTCTGCTGGCGGTGGCCTTGCTGGAGGCGTTGCCTTTACTTATCTGAACTGAACGCTTCGAGCGTTCCCGGCTTGCTTGAGGAGAGGAGCCGCTATGACACTGGATCTGCTGGCCGCCCTGATGGCGGCATTCCTGCTGGTCACCGTGGTGACCGCGATCTGGCGTTGTAGCCACCCCTACCGTATACGCTATCGCCGCTGCGCGGAGCAAAGAAGGCGTGCCGGGATATGCCGGCAGATGCAGCGCCACTAAACACGCTGCCAAACGCGATTCCTGCCCGCCGGCATTGGCCTGCGAGCCTCGCCGGCTGGCGGGCTTGCGCTCAGATTTCGATCATGGCGAACTCGCCCTTGCCCACATCACATTCAGGGCAACGCCAGTCTTCCGGGATATCCTCCCAGCGGGTGCCGGGCGCAATGCCGTCATCCGGCCAGCCCTGTTCTTCGTCGTAGACCCATCCGCAAATCACGCAAACCCAAGTCTTGTAGGCAACGGCTTCCTGCTGCAAAACGCACTCCTGTATCGATTCCGGGCGAAATCATACAGGCTTTTGGCCAGCACGCTGCCAATGTGCCATGCAAAAGGGGCGGCAGCGCCGCCCCTTTTGCACAGGCAGGATTGCCTGGGATGACTTACTGCCTGATGGCGAAATCGACCCGGTTGGGCGCGCCCTTATCCTTGATGCCTTCGGCATTCAGCTTCGGCGCCGTCAGGAACAAACGGCTCTCCGGGACCTTGGCGTCGCGCTCCAGTGCCTGTTTCACCGCCAGCGCGCGCTGCTCGGCGAGTTGCTTGAGTTCCACATCGGTTACCGGCGCGTTCTCCAGCAGCAGCGTCTCCATTTCCGCGGTCGGCAAGGATTTGGACAAGCCAATCACGTTGCGCGGCTTCTTGAATGAAGCGCGCTTGTAGACCGCTTCCAGATACTTGGGATACTCCTGCGGCGACACCGTCACCTTGGCGCCCTGCTCGCCCTCTTCCCCTTCCTCGGCCGTGGCGCCCTCGCGAGCGCTGGCTCGCAGTTCACGCGCCTTTTGCTCCTTCACCCGCGCGTCCAGCCAGGCGCGCTTCGCACCGGCCATGTCGGTGGCCGGATCGATGCGGCCGCTGATCTCCAGCCGCAGGGCCGGGCGGTCGGCCAGGGCCTTGCCGAGGGTGGCGATCTTCTGCCTGGCCGCCGGCGTAAGCGCGGACGTGCCCGGCGCGAACTCCACGTAGCCCAGTTCATCGCCGCCGCCAAAGGCCGAGGCAAGCAGCGAGAACGGCGAGGTAATCGCCTTGGCCAGCAAGTTGACGATCACCCTCACGATCACGCCGCCGATGCTGAACTCCGGATCGGACAGCGAGCCCGACACCGGCAGGTTGATGTCGATCACACCGTTGCGGTCCTTCAGCAGCGAGACCGCCAGCAACACCGGCAGCTTGGTCGCTGTCGGGCTGTCGACCTTGTCGCCAAAGGTGAGCTGGTCGAGGTAGAGATGGTTGCGCGCGTCCAGCTTGCCGTTCTCGATCTTGTACGCCACATCGACCGTCAGCTTGCCCTTGGTGATCGGATAGCCGGCGTACTTGGTCGCGTAGGGTGTCAGCCTGGTCAGTTCCACGCCGGAGGCCTTGGCGGCGATATCGAGGTAGAGCTGGTCCGCCAGCGGGTTGAGCTTGCCGTCGATATTGACCGGCGCGTCGTCGTCGATGCGGCCCGCCAGCGTGAGATCGGCCGGCGCGGGCTCCGTCGACGAAACCTTGGAGACCGAACCCTTCATATCGGTCAGGTTGGCGGTGTAGTTAGGCTTGACGAAGAAATCCGAGAAATTGATATTGCCTTTCTCCACCGTCACGCCGCCAATGCGGATCTGCGGTTTCGCCGCGGCCGTGGCCGCCGGTGCCGGCGGGGTAGCTGCCGGCGCCGAGGCCGGGTTGGCCTGCGTCAGGCTGGTGCTGGGCGCGGCTTCGCCTTTGGCGGCCCCGCCAGCCATCACGTCCTGCAGGTTCAGGCGGCCATTGGCATTGAGGATCACCCGCGCGTAGAAGTCCGACAGCGCCACGCTACCCACGCCAACCTTCATCGGCCCCTTGGCCTCGTCCATGGCGAAATCGATGCCGTTCACCGCCAGCGAACGCCAGCGCAGGAAGTCGTCGCCGGTCACGCGGTCCACGCTGCGCACATTGCCAAACTGCGCATTGCCGGCAAAGCGCGCCGCAATCGGCTTGCCGGATGGCGCCTCGACGCCCAGGCGGCCTTTCACGGTGGCGGTGCCGCCACGCAAGGCTGCGTTGAAGCGGTCGGCAAGGTAGGGCTGCAGCGGCGCGAGATCGAGTTCGCGCAGGTCCACCTGCATTTGCACCGCGGGCGCGGTGGGCAGCACGGTGCCGTCGAGCAACATCATGCCGCGCCGTCCCGACTCGGCCTTGAACTTGACCGGGATGGCGCCAGCCGCCATCGGCCAGTTCAACGCGCCGGTACCGAGGTTGACGTTGCGGAATTGATGGATTACCGGACGGTCGCGGTTAGCGGCCGAGGGCGCGTAGTCGGTCACGCGCATGTTGCCGCCATCCAGAGAGAACTTGCCGAGTTGCGCCTTCCAGGGCAATGACTTGGCCGCGGCAGCGCTATCGGGCTGAACGGCCTTGGCCTGCACGCCGGTCGTGCGTTGGGCGGACTTCTGCACCGATTGCGCGGCCCACAGGCGCGCGCTTTCGAGCAATTCACCATGATAGTCACGCGTAAGCGCGACCTGCGGCTTGGCCACCACCAGCTCGCCCGCCTGGAATGAATGCGCGCCAAGGTCGAAGGCGATGCCTTCCAGCGCCACGCGCTCGGCGCGCATCACCGGCAGGTTGGCACCATCGCTATCGTCGCGGCCACGCGCGCGGCGCGCATCGCGCCGGCGGGCGCTATCGGCCGCGCCAGCGTTGCTTGTGCCGGTGGTGGCGGCTGYCACTTGCGCCACCGACACCGGTTCCTTGGTAGTCACATAGAGCGGCGCCAGCTCGACGCGGGACTTGTCCAGCGAGAAGGCAAAGGCGGGCCCGCCCCACGCCATCTTGTAGTGCAGCTCGGCATTGACCGCGGTGTCGCCGAACTGGGCGCGCAGTTCTGCCGGCCACCATGCGGCAAACCCCTGGGCCTTCACGCCGCTGGCCTGCAGCGTGCCATCCATGGTGCCGCCATGCAGCGACAGCTCGCCTTCATGGCTGAGGGTCTGCCCTTCGCCGATCGTCAGTTTGGCCTGGACCTTGGCAGGCTTGTCGCTGTCGCCGGAGAGTCCGGCGACATCGGCGTCGAGGGGCCCCAGCGCGAGCGTACCGGGGCCGGACGGAGCCGACTCGTCGCGCAAGCCCAGGCTGGCCTGCTTGACCGTGATCTGGTCGACCGCGTAGCGCCAAGGCTTCTCCGCCGGCGCCAACGGTGCAATCCCGGCTGCGGCCGGTGCCGATGCAGGCMTGGCCTTGGCAACCGCCGGCGCGGATGCCGGTGCCGCCGCTCCCGATGCTGCAGGTGCCGGCGGCGCGCTGGCGGGCTTCTCCGCCTTGGCCGCTTGCGGCAGGAATGCCTCGGCAAGGTCAAGCGACCCATCCGCGCGGCGCACGGCCTGCACGCCCAGGCCATCCACGGCGAGGCTGCGCAGGTGAACCATCCGGCCCAGCGGTTCGATGCGCTCAATGTCCACGGCAAGCCGTCCGGCCTTCACCAGCGGCGCGCCGTCGTGCTTGCGGATATCGGCGTCGCGCAGCGCTGCGGTACCCGACAGGAAAACATCCTGCTTGCCCTTTTCCTGGATAAAGCCCAGCGTGAGCCGCGTATCGAGCAGCCCGCCTTTGATATCGGCGTCCTTCAGCTTGGGCGCGAACGGCATATAGCGCGCCAGTTCCAGGCCGTCCAGGTTCAGCTTCAGATGGGTCTCGCGCGACGCGGCGAACGGCAGCATGGTGCCGTCGAGCGCCAGTGCGGAGCCATTGATGCTCGCGCTCAGCGTGGGCCGGGTAACGATCTCCACGTCGTGCGGCAGGTTGGACAGGAAGGGCAGCGTGATGGTCAGGTTGTCCACCCGCTGCGTCTGGTTGAGCTGCTTGTCGTCGAACGACACGCTGCCGCTGGTCAACGCGATATTGTTGATCGAGAAGCGCGCCGGTTCGGATTTTGGCGCGGCGGGCCTGGCGGCGAAGCGCTCTTCGATGTCGGCGTAGTTCATGCGGCCGTTGGCGTCGCGCGCCAGGCGCAGCGCGGGGCGGTCGATATGCACCGCATCCACCACCGGCGCCATGTGCCACAGCGAGGCGATGGCGGCATCGATCTCGGCCTCGCCCACGCTCAGCATGGGCGTGGTGCCGTCAGGCTCATAGATCTTGATATCGGAAACAGTGACCGCCAGCGAGAAGGGGCGCACCTCGGCGCCCCCGAAAGTCACTTTGCGGCCAAGCGCTTCGCTGGCCTGCTTGGCCACGAAGGACTTGATCAGCGGTGGTCCGCCAAAATACCCGGCGAGGCCAAACACCGCCAGCGCGGCCACGATGCCGCCTGCCACGCGCACGCCGGCCCTGCGGCGCGGTGTGGCGGTTGCCGCCTGCATGGAGAACTTGATTGCCATGTGATCCCAGAAGATTCAACCCCAATACCCTGCGTCCGCTTAGCGGACCCGCTCGCGGGCTGCATGGAAAATGGCATTCCACGCTGCGCCAGCGGGCGGATCGACCACTTTGTGGTCCGGATTTCACTTTTTAGCAACATTATGGCAACGCTTGGGGGCAAAGCAAAGACATTAGAATGAAATCAAAAGTGAATTCGGGACGGGTTGAAAATGATCTGAAGCGGGATGGCGACGGCCTCTTTCCCGCCGATCTGGTATCTTCTCGCCTTTGCGAAGCGTCTTGTCGCATGCCAGCGGCTTATCCGCCACTTAGTGCCTGCTTCTCCCGCGCTGTACCCTCCGGCCAGAACCCTCCACGTCAACCGTGTTGCGCGCTTCGCATGCGAACTTTTTCCATGCGAGTCTCCTCATGTCCACCACTAGCAGTACTGTCGGTGCAGAGAACGCGCGCAGCGTCCCGCACGCGCGCCCCCTGACCGGACAGGATTACAAGACGCTTGCCCTCGCCGCCCTCGGGGGCGCGCTCGAGTTCTACGACTTCATCATCTTTGTCTTCTTCGCCACCGTCATCGGGCAGTTGTTCTTCCCGCCGTCGGTGCCGGACTGGTTGCGCCAGCTGCAGACCTTCGGCATTTTTGCCGCCGGCTACCTGGCGCGCCCGCTGGGCGGCATCATCATGGCCCACTTCGGCGACCTGCTTGGCCGCAAGAAGATGTTCACGCTGTCGATCCTGCTGATGTCGGTGCCGACACTGCTGATGGGCCTGCTCCCGACCTACCATGCGATTGGCCTGCTGGCGCCGGTGGCGCTGCTGCTGCTGCGCGTGATGCAGGGCGCCGCCGTGGGCGGTGAAGTGCCCGGCGCCTGGGTGTTCGTCTCCGAGCATGTGCCGGCGCGGCGCACCGGCTACGCCTGTGGCACGCTGACCGCTGGCCTGACCGCTGGCATCCTGCTGGGCTCCCTGGTGGCCACCGGCATCAACACCATCTTCACCCCGGCGGAACTGGTCGACTGGGGCTGGCGCCTGCCCTTCCTGCTGGGCGGGGTGTTCGGCATCGGCTCGATGTACCTGCGCCGCTGGCTGCATGAAACCCCGGTGTTCGCCGAACTGCAAAAGCGCAAGGCGCTGGCTGCGGAGATGCCGCTCAAGACGGTCGTGCGTGATCACCGCGGCGCCGTGGCGGTGTCGATGCTGCTGACGTGGATGCTGTCGGCCGGTATCGTGGTGGTGATCCTGATGACGCCCACCTTCCTGCAGAAGATCTACGGCTTCGATGCGCGCACGGCGCTGGTGGCCAACAGCGTCGCCACGCTGTGCCTGACCATCGGCTGTGTGGTCGCCGGCCTGATGGCCGACAAGGTGGGTCCCAGGATCACCCTGATCGGCGGCGGCCTGCTGCTGGCGATCAGCTCCTATGTCTTCTACAGCGCCCTGCACACGCGCCCCGACCTGCTGATCCCGCTGTACGCGCTGGCCGGTTTCTTCGTGGGCACGATCGGCGCGGTGCCCTACGTGCTGGTCAAGGCGTTCCCGGCACAAGTGAGGTTTTCCGGGCTGTCGTTCTCGTACAACCTGTCCTATGCGATTTTTGGCGGGCTGACGCCGATGATCGTGACGCTGATGCTCAAGAACGATCCGCTCGCTCCCGCGTACTACGTGGTAGCGCTGTGCCTGCTGGGCATGGTGACGGCACTGTTCGTCAAGGACCGCTCGCTCGACTGAGGGCACGGCTTCTGGCCGGCACCTGCCACAAGCCAGGCGCCGGCCATAGGAAAAGGGAGGGCCGCCATTGCGCCCTCCCTTTTTTGTGCTCGCCTCATCGGCATGCGCGGCTGCCGGTTGCACCAGCCTACCGCCGGTGCGCCTTGAAGAAAGCCCACATCAACGCACTCGCGTCCGGGCCGATCGGCGCGTGATAGGCATAGTCGCCATCGCCTCCGCTCCAGGCGTGATCCAGCCCGGCCACTTCGCACAGGGCGACCATTTCGCGATTCCAGACGCCAAAGCTGGTCTCGATATAGTTTCCGGCGGGCAGGATGGACGTGGCCGCAAGGCCATGGCTTGTCTCCGCCAGCGGCTCGCGCTCCGCCGCTTCCTGGTCCGCCGTCAGGCTGGCCGCGGTAGCGGAACGCCGCGCCACGACACCGCTCGCCGGGTTGTCCAGGCGATCGGTCAGCCCGTTGTAGGCCAGGAACTGGCGTGCCAGCAGGTGGGCGTTGACCGGATGCACCGCGCCGTCGTCCATGCCGTGCAATACGATTGCCGGCATCTTCGGGCCGCCCGGCGTGACGCCGGCGGCATCGAGCAACGCGGCAGGGTCGACGCTGGAGCCCTGCTGCATCGCGCGCAGGCCATCGCCCGGCGTGCGCGCTGCCCCGATCACTACGCCGGAATGCAGTCCCACCGCGGCAATCTTCTCCGGGTACCGCAAGGCCACCACGGCCGCCATGCTGGCGCCCGCGGACAACCCTGCCAGGTAGACCTGGTCGGCCCGCACGTCCGGACGCGCTGCCAGCGCGTCGATCAACACCGCCAGCGCTTGCGCCTCACGGCCGCCTTCCGCGGCACCCAGGTCGAACCATTGCCAGCAGCGCTGCATCTGGCGCCGCTGCGGTTGTTGCGGATAGGCCACGATAAAGCCTTCGCGCTCGGCCAGGGCATTCATGCGGGTGCCGGCGGCAAGGTCCTCAGGGGTCTGCTTGCAGCCATGGAGCATGACCACCAGCGGCATTGGCCCATTGCGTGCGCGGGATGGCACATACAGCCAATAAGACAAGCGGGGAACCAGTTCACCGGGCAGCGGCGACAGCCGGTAGTGGTGCGATGCCCATTCACCCGGTGCCGAAGGACGCGGCGGCAAGGGCAGAGGCGCGGGGGAGCGCGCCCGGAGGCGCGGTGCCGCAGGATTGAGGTTAGCGATACGGTCGATCCACGATTTGAGTTGGCGCGCGGTCTGGGGCTGCACCCGGCTGATCTGCCGGAGCTGTGCATGCCCATCCGCCCAAAGGCTTTTGGCCATGAAAGACTCCTGCTGTCGACATTGTTGCGATGCAGCATATCACAGGGCGAACGCGTGACAGGCGTCGCTTTTTGGTGACATGTTATCCAAACAAAACATTTACACGCTAGCAGCACTCCTCCATGGGCACCATAATGCACCCATGGAAAATCTAAAAATCTGAACTCGCCGCACGAAAGAATGCAGATCGTCAAGAGTTAGCGGCAAATGTCGCCCGGTTATACTGCATTTGCGTGTATCGCAGGCAAATGGAGAATGTCATGACCACGCCCCAGGCAGATATTCCAAGCTGCTCGCTGTGTTTATTCCAGCCAGTCTGCCGTAACGCGGAAACCACACGCGCTGACGCTGCGCGGGAACGCACCCTGGTTCCGGCTCGCATCTTGTGGCGTGCCGGGGAGAGCGTGCATCGCCAGGGCCGGCCGGTACTGGCCTTGTATCCCATACATCAAGGCAGCACCAAATCCGTATTCGAATCGCCGCTTGGCTGGCGCCAGGTGACTGCCTTCGCCCATCCGGGCGACGTGCTAGGGCTGGAGGATCTCGATGGCCACGCCCACTGCACCAGTGCGGTGGCGATCCAGGATACGCGCTGCTGCGTGGTGCCGGTCGAGGCGGCGCGCGAACACTTGCTCCGCGCCGAACACCGCGAACACATGCTGGCAATGCTGCGCCGCAATACCGAGCGCGAGCGCACCCTTCTGGTCGCAATCGGATCAATGAAGGCTGCCCAGCGGCTGGCCATGCTGCTGCTCGATCTCTCCGTCGAACAGCGCCGCCGCGGCAAGGCGGGCATAGCACTGACCCTGGCGATGTCGCGCAACGATATCGCCAGCTACCTGGGCCTGACCCTGGAGACCGTATCCCGCCTGCTGGCACGTTTTGCCTCCGTCGGGCTGATCACCGTGCGGCAGCGGCAATTGCGCATCGTCGATCCGGACGGGCTTTGCGCGGTCTACGAAGACCCGGAACGCGTGCCGATCCGCCCGCCTGCCACCGCGACGGACAGCGCGGCCGGCTCCCCCAGGCCCCAGCCGTCCCTCGCGAGAGCGATACGCCCATCCGCAGCGTAGGACGGACACGGACAGCACCGCCATGCAAACGCGGCTATGTTCAGGCTACATGCCCGGCGCGTTGGAAATACGCAAGGAAATCGTCCCCGTTATCCTCCCCGCTGGAGATCGACATCGCCTCCGGTATCTGTATCCATATGCGGGATTTTCCTTTCGCAGCGCGTGCGAGCCTGGCGCCGCTCGCCTTCCTGATGGTCGCCGGACTCGCGCCTGCGGCCGCCGCACAAGCCAATACCCCGCCATCGCTGTCGAAGCTGGCCAGATTGCTGCTGGGCACCGTGCAGGGCAAAAGCACCGGCATGAGCGGCGTCACGCGCCTGACCGGCGGCGGCGCCGGACCCGATGCGGAGCTCAGCGCGGCCTGCCAGGAGCTGACGCGCGCAGGACCATTCATGCTGGATGGCGCAACGCGCCTGGAAGGATGCAGCGCCGCTCCCGGCAAACATGTGTCGTTCCGGCTCCGGCTGGTTGGCGTTGACGCGACCCGCGAAGGCACGGTGGCCTTCATGACTAGCGCCGGTCCTGTCCTGGCCCGAGGCATCTGCCGCAACCCGGACGTACCGGTGTTGGGCCGGCTCGGAGTCACACTCAGCTACCGCTATCTGGGAAATGGCAACCAACCCGTGGGCGAAGTCACGATCACGCCGGAGCGCTGCGTAACGAACTAAGGACCAACCGCACTGGCAACTCCCCCTGGCCCGGCACTTGGCGCGTCATCGCTTCTCTTGAGCGCATTCCTGCCGATATGCCTCTTCGAGCTGCTTGCGATCGGCCCCCCGCTCCAGCATGGGATGGGTACTGCCATCGGCGGTGGTCACGGAGGATTTGCTGTTGGACCATTGCGGCCCCGCAGGCAGCGCACTGATCCTGTCGAGCAAGGTCTGGCAATGCGTGCGCTGGGATGGCGTGAGGGTCCCGTCCGCCGCCGGCCCGACATTATCGGTAGCCGGGTCCAGCAGGAGCCGCGGCGGTGGCGGCGCGACCATTGGCGCAGGGACTTCCAGTTCCGCGGCGATGCTGGCCTGCCCGGCGGACAGCCCCAGGCCCAGTGCGGCAGCCATGATGATTGAAGCCMGTTTCATTTTTCAGTTTCTCCACAGCGGGGCGCAATTCGCCTTCCGCGACAATTTTCCAGGGGTCGCCCTGCCGGCAGATACCGAAAAACCGCAAGTTTCCGATGTCCCTCCCTTAAGGCCGGCAGCCGCCGGCAATGCAAGCACGATTCGGATTCGGACTTAGTTTCGTTCCTTGCCGTTGCCGGCACGACCATGACGATTGCGCAGCAACTCGAGCTTGAGCAGTGCATCCGCAAGCATACTCTTGAGGCGCGCGTTTTCATCCTGCAGGTCGCGCATCTTGCGGCTGTCGCGCACTTCGCTGCCGGCGCCCTGGCCGTACTTGATGCGCCAGCCATAGAAAGACGCGTCGCTAAAACCATAGCGCGCACAGAGCTCACGGACCGGCACGCCGGTCGCGGCTTCCGCTAGGTACCCGCGGATCTGTTCCTCCGAGAAACGTCTGTTCACTGCCTGCCTCCGCTAGCAAAGGCCGCTCGCGCCTCTGCGCGGGCGTGACCACTTCCACCCCTGCCCGCAAAGTTACCACCCGCACCGCAAAAGGCAATTCAGTGTGTTCAAGCCGCGAGTTAAGGAAATTGGAGAGGAAGCCCGGTGCGGGGCGCGCGCCGCCCGGAAGGCAACAACAGACCACGAAGAAAAATCTTCTATTATAGCGCCATTGGACATAAAAGCAATTCAATATTTTCAATTCGCGAACCAAATCATTTCGAAATCTAGTTTCGCGGCGTTCGGATCGCCGATATTTCTGCCAAAGAAAGTTAGTCAATTGCCTAAATTTGACATTCCATTTCCCCAATCTCTGATAACGGCTCGAGATTCCGGATTTGCCATCCTCTCGTGATCCCGCACAAAAAATCGCCTAAAAATGTGCAAAAAAAATCATTTTTCATCCTCTGAACCTGACAAACCTCCGAAGTTATGACCTATAAAACACAACCACCCTCGCAATGTCTTTATGTCCTAACAAAGAGTATTTTTTGATTGGAGTTTAGAAAAATGCCTTTAGAAGACCACTGGCAAGTTTCAAAGTTATGTATTAATCTTGTCTGGCATTAACTAAATTTCGATCGCTGGCAACCGGGCCTCGCGCCCCGGGCAAGACGGGCGACGATAACCGCAACGCGAAGCCGGTCGGCTATGCATTTTTTCAGCGTTGCGCCTATATACCGGGCCACAGCATGGAAGAACTGCTTCGTCATTTCCCAACTTTAGTTGGGAAATATTGAAGATTGCCACGCCCCGCTAACGTACGGAAGCCGCGCCGGCCCTGGTTTCTGGCCCGCCGCAGCGTATGAAACATGGCATGGCAAAACCGGAAGGGCCGTCTTATCTGTCACGGTGGAGGGTGCTCTGTCGCCGTGACGGAGGGACAAAACAAGAAGAAGACAAAAACAAGCTTCAAATCGGGAGAAGTTACCATGCGGCATGTCAGCACCAAGCTCTTGCATGTTTTCGTTCTATTGATGGAATATCGTGACCTCAGCGCCGTCGCTGCCTGCACGCAAAGCCGGGTTCCGACCATTGCCTACAGCCTCGCGCGTCTGCGCGAAATCACCGGCGACCCCCTCTTCATCAAGCGCAATGGCACGCTGGAGCCAACCGCCCACGCCCTGAGGCTGGAACAGACCGCGCGCCAGATCCTGTCGAAATGGGCTCACCTGGTGCGCCCGCTCACGCCGGCAGCCGAAGCGAGCAGCCCTCACCGCCGCATCTCGATCGGGTTTTCACCGTCGATCGGAGATCCGGTGATCACCGAGATACTGACTACCTTGTGCGAGCAGTTCCCGGATGACCGCTTCATGACCCGCCCGGTCGTCGCCGACTCCACGCTGGCCGCGCAGCTCGGCAGCGGCGAGCTGGATTGCGCCTTTGTGGTTGACAGCCACTATGTGCCGGATCACGTTGCACTGCACAACATCATGGCAACCCCGCGCCGGCTGGTGAGCGTCGCGCGGCCAGGCGGCCACGACAATGCGCAAGGCAGGCACGAATGGATCCTGCTGCAGGAGGACACCGAACCCGGCAGCCCGCTGCAGGGCTTCCTGAACCGTCTCGCGCACGATCCGGATTATCGGGAAACCGTGGTGCCCTCGTGGCACACGCAAGTTGCGCTGCTGCTTGCCGCGGGCGGCATCTGCCCGCTGCTCGACTTCAACGTGCCGCTGGTCACGCGCCATCACAAGACGCGCCTGCTGGCACCCCCGAGCAGCTTCCCCGAATGGGCCGCCCTRCATTTCTGGGCACCCACCCGCGCCAACGCCGGCAAGACGTTGCTCGGCATCATGGAGATCGGCAGCGCAGTCCTGCACGATCCCGTCAGCGCCATAGACCGCCGCCACCAGGCACACGAGAGCCGCACCACCGCTTACGCCGCCTGATCCACCGGCGAATAGGCGAATAACAAAGCACGCCGCACCGCGGCGCGCTTGCCCGCTGCTGGCCGTTCGCGCCAGCCTTGGCCGCTTTCCGCGCCAAATTGAGAATCGTCTCAGACCGAAGGCCGGCACCGGCGCTTATCCTGCTCAGGCACCTCCCGCTTCCCGTTCGTCCGAGCGAAGCACGCGCCTGGAGGTGCTTTGTTCCTGTGCTGTTCGCGCCGCGCGGCGATAGCCGTGCGGCGCGTTTTTTCAAAGACGCCGTCGGTTGTCCGGGTTGCCCGGGTCGCCCCTAAGGCCCTCCCTCTTCGCGGCATCCGTGCCGCAAGCCATTCCAGCTTGCGTCAGGCATGCGCGGCCACGACACCGCGCATGCCTGCGCCCGCGCAGGAGTATTGCCATGCCATTGAAAATCCTGATTGCCGATGACCATCCCGCCATCACGCTTGCGGTCAGGAGCCAGTTACGGAGCCAGACCGGTTGGGAAATATGCGGCGATGCCCGCAATTCCATGGAGTTGCTCCATGCCACCCGCGCGTTCCGGCCCGATATTGTCGTCACCGATTACCACATGCCCTGCCGCAACGCGAACGATGGCATCCGCCTGCTCGCCAACCTGCGGCGCCACTATCCGGCGCTCGGGGTGGTCGTGCTGACCATGATCACCAATCCCCTGGTCTTGCGCGCCATCCTCAACGCCGGGGCACACGGGTTGTTGCTCAAGGACTCGCACCTGGACGAACTGGTGACCGCCATCATCCGCGTCGAGCGCGGGCTGCAATTCATCGGTGAATCCGCCGCACGCGTGCTGGAACATTCCGGCTCTCATTACGCGCCGGGCCGTGCAGGCGCCCTGCGCTTGTCCGTGAGGGAGTCCGAGGTCATGCGCCTATACCTGAGCGGCAATTCGGTCACAGGGATCGCCGGGCAGTTGTGCCGCAGCGTGAAGACCATCAGCCGCCAGAAGAACAGCGCCATGCGCAAGCTCGGGGCCACCAACGAACGCGAGTTGTTCGACTTCGCGGCCCAGCAGGGGCTGGTCCTTCCGCACCGGGACGATGCGCCGGCATGGGCGCCAGGCGGCCAGTCCGAGTGGCTATAATCGCAACGCCGCAGCAACGGTGCGCACTGTTGCCGTCTGCCGCCCGTCCGCTGCGCCGTTCACGGCCGTACCGCTCAACCGTCCCAGCCACCTTCATCGCCATGTCCGTCCCCGCCAGTCCCGCCACGACCACCGCCCCAGGCACCCGCCTCGATGCAACCGGGCCGCTGCGGGTGCCTGCCTTGCTGGTGGCGGCACCGGCCTCGGGGCAGGGCAAGACCACGGTGACTGCCGCGCTGGCATGGCTGCATCGACGCCAGGGCCGCACCGTGCGCGTCTTCAAGAGCGGCCCCGACTACCTTGACCCGTCCATTCTCGCGGCCGCCAGCGGTGCCCCGGTGCACTCGCTGGACCTGTGGATGACCGGCGCCGACGACGCCGCCGCGCGCCTGGCGCAGGCGGCACGCGAAGCCGACCTGATCCTGGTGGAGGGTGTCATGGGGCTGCACGACGGCACGCCCAGCAGTGCCGACCTGGCACGCCATTTCGGATTGCCCGTACTCAGCGTGATCCAGGCAGGGGCGATGGCGCAAACGTTCGGCGCGCTGGCCTACGGCCTAGCTGGCTATGGCCGGCAGCCCCTGGCATCCATGCAAGTGCTGGCCAACGGCGTGGGATCCCCGCGGCATGCCGACATGCTGCGAGAGAGCCTGCCTGCCCATATCGCCTGGGCCGGCGCGCTCGCGCGCGATCATGCGGCCGCGCTGCCCGAGCGGCACCTGGGCCTGCTCGCGGCCGATGAACTGCCCGACCTCAACGCGCGGCTGGACCGTCTGGCGGATGCGCTGGCCGGGCAGCCGATTGGCGCCCTGCCAACAACCGTGGAAATTGCCGCAGCGCCGCCATTACCCGCGCTGGCACCGTTGCTCGCCGGCCGGACCATCGCCGTGGCGCGCGACGCCGCCTTCCGTTTTCTCTATCCGGCCAACCTCGACACCCTGCAGGCACTCGGCGCGCGGCTCGTCTTCTTCTCCCCGCTGAATGACCCTGCCCTGCCCGCCTGCGACGCGCTCTGGCTGCCCGGCGGCTATCCCGAACTGCACGCCGCGCGCCTGTCGGCCAACACCGGCATGCTGGACAGCCTGCGCCGCGCCCATGCCGGCGGCCTGCCGATCCTGGCCGAGTGCGGCGGCATGATGGCGCTGTTCGAGACGCTGGTGGACAAAGCCGGGCAAAGCCACGCCATGGCGGGCCTGCTGCCTGGCACGGTGACGATGCAAGCCCGCCTGGCCGCGCTGGGTCATCAACAGCTTGCGCTGCCGGAAGGCACCGTGCGCGGCCACACCTTCCACTACTCAAGCGCGCAAACGCCGCTGGCGCCCTACTGCCATTCCACCGTGCCGCGCGATGGCGCGCGCGGTGAAGCTGTGTTCCGGCAGGTTGCCCTGACCGCTTCCTACACGCACTTCTATTTCCCTTCCAATCCGCTCGCCATTGCCGCGCTGTTCGGTGGCGCGAGCAACAGCATCCGCTGATCCGGCAGCCCTCGAAGCAGCGGATGCGGAGAATTCATGGATACGAGGGAAGACGCCCCGCGGAAGAGGACGCGCAGAAAACCGCCCCCCTTGCGCCGGCAAGCAATGGCTCAGGCGGCGTCGGCCTTGTCCTGCTGCGTACGAAGCACGGCCTCGGCGATGCCGGCTTCAAGCTGCTCCAGACCCTTTGAGAGATTGCGCATGGTGGTTTCAGACACCTTGTCCAGCACGTCCTGCAGAAAGGCCGAGCGCAGCGGCAATGCCTGCTCGACAATGCCATGGCCCAGCGCCGACAGCGTGACGTTGGTCACGCGGTTGTCGCGCTCGCTGGTATTGCGCTCCACCCAGCCCAGCTCCTGCAGCGCCTTGAGCTGGCGCGTGAGCGCGCCGGGGTCCATGCCGACACGGTCGGCCAGCGGTTTCTGTGCGATGGGGCCGGCATGGCCGTGCAAGGCATAAAGAATGCGCCAGCGCGGCAACGGGTGGCCGATGCGTTGCTCGAAAGCCGACGCATACGCCCGGTAAGTTCGCCCGAACTGCTGTAGTACAGCCAGGCTTTGTCGCTCCAATTCCACTCCGATCTCCTGCTTGCGGCACCGTGCATGCGACGGGCGGCTTTACAACCAACTCGATTTCCGTGACCTGTCCCCAGCATTCTATTCCGCGGCCATGACCGGCTTGACGGCACGCTCCAGTTTGATCGGCGGCACCCGGCGCGAGCGCCACAGGCCAATCACGGCGATCACCGCCGCCAGCGCCAGCCCGATATGGATGGCACCGACCAGCGAAAGCCTGGCCTGCTCCAGCAACAGGGCGCCATTGTGCCCGGCCGCCTGCAGTTGCGACAGCAGGCTGGCCTGCGCCGCGTGGTCGATCAGGATCTGCGGATCGGCCATGCGCTCCTGCCATTCGCCGGCACCGGCCTTCTGCAGCGCATCATGCACCCCGCTCAGGTAGCTACGCGTAACCAGCGTGCCGACGACCGCGGTGCCCACCATGCCGCCCACCATGCGCAGCGATTGCAGCATCGCCGTGGCAATGCCAAGGTGCTCGCGGCCCGCGGTCTGCTGCGCAAAGACCGTCAGGTTCGGCATGATGAAGCCCAGCCCGAAGCCGCACAGCAGCATGATGCCCAGCAACAGGTGATGGGACATCCCGCGCGTCGCTTGCGACAGGCCCAGACAGGCCAGCGCCAGCATGGCGAACCCGGCGTACAGCATATTGTTAGGCTGGCGGATCCTCGTGATGATACGGCCATTGATGATACTGCCCAGCGTGATGCACACCACCAGCGGCGTCACCAGCACGCCCGCCTCCCTGGGCGAATAGCCAAAGCCCCCCTGGAACAGCAGCGGCGCATACAGCAGCAGCGAAAACATCGCGAAGCCCACGAACACCGCCAGCAGGAACAGCGGCGCCAGCCCGGGATTGCGGAACATCTCCAGCGGCAGGATCGGATTCGGCGCCCGCCGCTCCCATTGCCACAGCGCCACCAGCGCACACACCGACATGACCAGCAAGCCGCCGGTAAGCAACCCAAAACCACGATCGGGCATCAGTTCCACGCACAACTGCAAGCCGCCCAGCCCTGCACCGATCAGGGCCGCGCCGAGCCAGTCCACCTTGATCGCACCGGCGTGCGCCTGCTGGCGCAAGTGCGGCAGGTAACGCCAGGCAAACCACAATCCCAGCAAGCCCACCGGCAGGTTCACGTAGAAGACCGCCCGCCAGCCGTAGGCCTCGGTCAGCACACCGCCCAGCGACGGCCCGACCGCATTGGCGATACCGAAGGCAGCGCTCATCATCACCTGCCAGCGCAAGCGCACATGGGAATCGGGAAACAGATCCGGGATACAGGCAAAGGCGGTGCCCACGAGCATGCCGCCCCCGATGCCCTGCAGGCCGCGGGCCAGCACCAGGAACGGCATGCTGGTTGCCATGCCGCACAGCGCCGAGGCCAGCGTAAACACGACGATGGATGCCATCACGAACGGCTTGCGCCCGTAATAATCGCCCAACCGGCCGAAGATCGGCACCGTGATCACGGACATCAGCAGATAGGCCGTTGCCACCCAGGCGTAGTACTCGAACCCCTGCAACTCCGCCACCACCGTGGGCAACGCGGTGCCGACCACAGTCTGGTCAAGTGCTACCAGCATCACCACGAATGCGATGCCCAGCATCGCCATCAGGGACTCGCGGAATGGCAGCACCTGCCCGCTACTGTGCGCCTGGTGAGGCTGCGAAATCATTTTGTTGCCTGATCAATGATTGTACGATCAATTATTATAGGACAGGATTTGGGGGTGGGAGCAGGATCATCGCGTATTCTGGCTAACGGTTCCCTATCTACGCTGATTCCAGCCCGTCGCCAGCGCTCTCTGCTCTCGCGGAGACGTCAGCGCTGTCCCGACGACTGCAGGTGGAAAATCATGGGCAAGCGGCCTTTTGACAGATCGGCACAGAATCGGCCTTCGGCCCCCGGCTTCAGGGAGGGCGAGCCGCACTTCAGGTTGCTCGCCGACGGCATACCTCACATGGTAATGACCTGCGACCCGGATGGCCGGATCGATTACTGCAACCAGCGGTGGGTAACCTATACCGGCCTCAGCCTTGAGCAAACCCAGGCCGGCGACTGGCAATCTGCCGTACATCCCGAAGATTTCACGAACAACATTGACCGCTGGACAGACGCGGTTGCGAACGGCCGTGAGTATGAGATCGAATACCGCCTGAAAAGGGCATCCGATGGTGCCTATCGATGGCACCTTGAGCGCGGGGCGCCACTCAAGGACGCCGATGGGCATATCGTCAAGTGGTTGGCATCCAGCACCGACATCGAGGAGCAGAAACAGGCCCAGGCCGCGGCTGAAAGTGCAAACCGCGCAAAGTCAGAATTTCTGTCCAGCATGAGCCATGAATTGCGGAATCCGTTGAACGCCATCCTTGGCTTCGCGCAGTTGCTGGCACTGGACACGCCGCCGCCGCCTTCCTCGCAGCAAGCCAGCATCGACCAGATCCTGAAGGCGGGCTGGCATTTGCTGGAACTGATCAACGAGGTGCTTGACCTCGCCAGGATAGAGGCCGGACAGGCGTCACTGTCCCCCGAGCCGGTATCGGTCGTCGAAGCCTTGCACGAATGTCACGCGATGCTTGAGCAACAAGCGCTGAGGCGTGAGGTTCGCATGCGGTTTCCCTCACCCGACTTATCGTGTTTCGTCCGGGCCGACAGGACCCGCCTGAAACAGATCCTGCTTAACCTGCTTTCCAATGCGATCAAGTACAACCGCGACAAGGGTACCGTCGAAGTACAAGTGACGATGGGCGATCGCGTTCGCGTCGGCGTGCGCGACACCGGCGCAGGGCTGGCACCAGAACGGCTCGCACAACTGTTCAAGCCGTTCAATCGTCTTGGGCATGAGGGTGGCCCCGTGGAGGGCACGGGCATCGGCCTCGTGGTGGCCAAGCGGCTGGTCGAGCTGATGGGAGGCGCCATCGGCGCCGAAAGCATGCYGGGCGTGGGCAGCGTATTCTGGATCGAACTGCCCGTTGCGCGCCCTCCAGAAATGACCGGTGAGGGTGCGGAGACAGCGGTATCCGTCGAGGCGCGGACGGGGTCTCCCACTTCGCTGCATACCCTGCTGTATGTCGAAGACAACCCCGCCAACCTGAAGCTCGTTGAGCAACTCCTTGTGCGCCGGGCCGATGTGCGCCTGCTGACCGCCGTCACAGGGGCGCTCGGCGTCAACCTGGCGCGCACTGCCTCGCCAGATGTGATCGTCATGGATATCCATCTGCCCGACATCAACGGCATCGAAGCACTGGGACTGCTGCGAGAAGATCCGCAGACAACGCACATTCCCGTCATCGCCCTCAGTGCCAATGCGATGCCGCGCGACATTGAAAAGGGCATGAAAGCGGGATTCTTCCGCTACCTGACCAAGCCGATCAGGCTCAATGAGTTTATGGACGCACTGGACGCCGCGCTGGAACAGCCACGAGGCGGGACTGCTCAGGGCCGATGAAGCCAAGTGCTCGCCGTGATCAAAGCATCGGACATCCTGGCAGCGAAAATCCTGGTCGTTGACGATCTGGAGGCCAATGTCCTGCTGCTCGAACAGATGCTACGCGGGGCCGGCTACGTTTGCATCGAGCCAACCACCGATCCGCGCGCGGTGTTTGCGCTTCACAGCAAGAACCACTATGACCTGATCCTGCTTGATCTGCAGATGCCCGGCATGGACGGGTTCGAGGTCATGGAACGCCTCAAGGAACTCCAGGCGGACAGCTACCTTCCGGTGATCGTCATCACCGCCCAGCCTGATCACAAACTGCGCGCACTGCAAGCCGGTGCGAAAGACTTCGTCAGCAAGCCATTTGATCTGGCGGAGGTGCTGATGCGGGTTCGCAATATGCTGGAAGTGCGTCTGCTGCACGGGGAATCGTTGAAGTACGGCAAGGAACTTGAGCGGAAAGTGCATGAACTGGAAACGAGCCGAGAGACGATCGTTCACCAGAGTCATGAACTCAGGCGCATTTACGAGAAACTCGTTCGCGAGCAACAGGTAACCGATCGGCTGCTCCTCAACGTGCTGCCCGCCCCCATCGCCGAGCGTTTGAAGCTGCGCGCCGATCTCATCGCCGCCGGCCCCCCGGAGGTCATCGCCGACAAGTTCCAGGATGTGTCGGTGTTGTTCGCGGACCTCGTGCAGTTCACCCGCTTTTCTCCCAGCATGGGCCCCGAACGACTGGTGGCAATCCTGAACGAGATATTTGCCGACTTTGACAATATCGCCGACAGCCGGCGACTCGAGAAGATCAAGACAATCGGCGACGCTTACATGGCAGCGGCAGGCCTGCCTGTGCCGGCGGCCGATCACGCCGCCCGGGCCGCTCATATGGCATTGGACATGCTTGAGTCACTGGGCCAGTTCAATCAGCGAAGCGGCTACAACCTGCAATTGCGAGTTGGCATCCACAGTGGAGCTGTCGTGGCCGGCGTGATCGGGAGGAGAAAGTTCATCTATGACTTGTGGGGCGATACCGTCAATATCGCCAGCCGGATGGAGTCGCAAGGCGTAGTCGGTCGTGTTCAGGTAACTGATGCCACGCGGCAGCAACTCGGGGAGCCGTTCCTGCTCGAAGAGCGCGGTTTGATCGCGGCAAAGGGCATCGGTGATCTGCATACATGGCTTCTGGTCGGGAGAACCTAGCCGGCGGCGGGTCAGCATACGGAAGCGGTCGTTCACGATCAGAGCGACGGCTGTCGCCAAATCGGCCGATTCGTCTGATCAACGCAGAGCGGTCGAATGGCTGCGAAGGGTCGACTACGGAAGTTGCCCGTCGGTCCAGGCAGCATGACCGGCGCCCGGCCTTGAACCGCCGTGACCGGCCAAATCAAAGCGCAACCACTTCACTTCGCAAGCACGATCCAAGGCCAGGTTGACCGGCTTCCCCTGATCGCCGGGATAGCGAGCGGCGTCAGGTCACGCCCGAACTCGGGGCGATCACGTCTATCGCACTTTGACGACAACTTTACCCTTGGCCCGTCCCTTCTCGACGTAGGCCATGGCCTCGTTGGTCTGGTCGAAGGAAAAGACCCGATCCACTACGGGGCGTATCGCGCCGGAATCAATGAGCGACGTGATCTCGCTCAACTGGCGCCCGCTGGCCCTCATGAAGAGGAACGAGTACCTCAGGTCACGACCTGCTGCCCGCTTCCTGACTCCCGCACTCAGAAGACGAACAATCAAGTTCACGAACCACGTTGCTCCGATTCCCTTTGCGAATGCGGGATCGGGAGGGCCGGAGATCGAGATGAGTGTTCCTCCGGGCTTAAGGACACGCAGAGATTTCTCCAGCGCCGTTGCGTCTTGACTGTGGAGGACCACATCGTAGCCCTGAAGAATTTTCTCGAAATCGTCTTTTCTGTAGTCGATGACAACGTCTGCCCCGAGGCCTCTCACCAAGTCGATGTTGGCGCTGCTGGTGGTGGTGGCTACGGTGGCGCCCACATGCCTGGCCAACTGGATCGCAAATGTTCCTACGCCGCCTGAACCGGCCTGGATGAAGACCTTCTGCCCTTTCTTCAGATTCGCCTTCTCGATCAGCGCTTGCCATGCCGTCAGGCCCACCAGAGGAATCGATGCTGCTTCTTCCATACTCAGCGCCTTGGGCTTGATCRCCAAGGACTCTTCCTTGACCGCAATGTACTCAGCAAAGGTGCCGATGCGAAAATCATCGGGCCGGGCATAGACTTCGTCCCCCGGCTTGAACTGCCGAACGCGAGGCCCGACCTTGACCACGACGCCGGCCACGTCGTGTCCTAGGACGAGGGGCATGCGATAGGGGAGTATGAGCTTGAACTCTCCGTTCCTGATCTTGGAGTCCAGCAGATTCACACCGGCCGCATGGATCTGGACCATGACCTCATCCTCACCCAGCGCCGGGCTCGGAACCTCAGTGGACCGCAACGCGCGTTTCTTTCCGTAGCGATCGAGAAGAAGTGCTTTCATGGTCGCCCTCGTTCCTGGCGCATCCAGGTTTGCGAGCGGCCCAGCACGCTGGTTGAAATCTTGTCACCTGTCTTGCTTGCGAGCAGCGCCTGGAATGTCATCGTCTTCTTTCAAATTGGGATTTGTGAGAAACAGCGGGCGGCGCGGCTTACCGCCTATGCTTCGAGCCGCAGATCTTTTCGAACCCCCGCATCCAGCACGCTAGCCGGCGCGAACCTGCGCAGCAGTCGCATGCGGCTTGCGAGGCCGGGGGCGTAGTGAATCTTTGGATGCGTTGCCATGGCTGCCTTCAACACGACCTCGGCTACCACTTCAGGCCCGTCCGCGCCCACGAGAACTTCCTTCACCCGTCTCTCCACGCCCTCGCGAATATCGCGATACACATCGAGCGGGGCGTCAGGTTTCATCAGGTTCGCATCGAAGGGCGTATTGATGTAGGCAGGTTCGACCACCGAGACGCGAATACCCATCGTGCGCAGCTCATGGTCGAGCGATTCCGAATAGCCCGCGACTGCGTGCTTGGTGGCGGAATACAGCGCCATGTAGGGCATCGGCAGGAAACCAAGCACGGAGCCGATGTTGATGATGCGCCCTTCCCTTTGGCGGCGCATATGTGGCACGACAGCCCGGGTCATCCGGACTATCCCAAAGAAGTTCGTATCGAATATCGACCGGGCCTGCTCCAGCGAGCTCTCTTCCGCACCCGCTGGAGCGACCCCGAACCCGGCGTTGTTGACGAGTAGATCAATACGGCCTTCGCGCTCCATCACCTTTTGGACGGCCGCATCGACGGATTCGTCCTTGGTTACATCGAGAAGCAGCATCTCGAACGCTCGCTGACCGGTAGTGCCTATGCGCCTACTGGTACCGAACACCCTGTAGCCAGCCTTCGCGAGCCGCTCCGCGGTGGCGTGGCCGATACCTGAGGAGGCCCCCGTAACGAGGGCAATCTTGCCGCGTTTGTTCATGAAATTTCTCCGTCAGTTTGTGCGATCCGGTAACGCGTCGGCATGCACGATGCGACGCCATTCAACGTGGCACCCGAGAGGCGCACCATGGTCATTTCGCATTATGATCATCATATGTAACGGCGAGCGAGAAGGCGGCATGAATCCGGGGGGTTAGATTCCAGGGGGGACCAGGTGCTTCAGCGCAGCCTCGCGCAGACGGTCCGACAGAGCTGGCTCGTCGACTGCACGAGCCAGCAGCAAAGCACCAACCATGGTGGCGATGGTCACTAGTGCTTGTTCATGAGCACCGGGCTGTCCCCAGTCAGGCGACTGGCGGGCGAGAAGATCAATCATCGCCTTGGTGTGTTGAGTCACCGTTCGGCGTACTTCGGGCGCCTGTCGCGGTGTTTCTGAGCCCAGCGCGGCCAAGGGGCATCCAAGCTCCATCTGCTCGACGTGGTCCTTTGAGAGATAGGCGCAAAGCACAGCCTCCAAGGCTTTCCCGGGTGGGACGCCGGCAACGACATCTGCCGCTACCGCAGCGGACTCCGCGCACGCCCGATCCGCGGCTTCCGCCAGCATGGCTTCGCGCGAGGGGAAATGCGCATAGAAGGCTCCGTGCGTCAGACCGGCCTCTTTCATGATGTCGGCGACGCCAGTGCCGTCATAACCACTTCGGCGGATAGCCCGGGCAGCCGCGGCCACGATGCGTTCGTGCGACGCTTCCTTGGCGGCGTATCTAGCGTTGGCTTTCATATTTGGCATGACGTCCATCATACTAAATTTTCGCGCCGCGCGTGCTGCGATTTCCCTGGTGCCGAACAACTGGCGCACCGCTTGTGTTGCAAGTATGGGGACGTCCGAGTTCCCGCCCCCTAAAGACTTCGCTTATTCCGACACAGGCGCATGCGCAATCCCACTGTCCTGCCCGAACGCCGCCTTTGCGCACGACTCACCCAAAACCAGGTCAAGCGGCACACTCACGATACGTGGCTCTCTCACCCCCTCCCCGGCCAACCGGTCAAGCATCAGATGGGCGGCAGCCTCCGCGGCGCGCTCGATGTCAAAGCGTAAAGTGGTTAGCGGGGGATACATCAACTCAAGCGTCTCCGGCGTACCGATGCCGATCACCGAAAGGTCTCTGGGAATATCCAGCCCCGCCTTGCGCGCAACATAAATGGCTCCGGAGAGCAGGCGCGTTCCTAGACCGATGATTGCAGTGGGGGGCGCGGAAAGAGCGAGCATGGCCGCCATTTGGGTGCGTGACGAATCGATCGCCGAGCGTGACATGCAGACTAATGCGGGGTCGAACACCAAACCCGCCTCCGCAAGCCCATCCCGGTAGCCGAGCAGCTTTTCGCGCCCTGGACGAATGTGCTCGCCGGGCCCGAAAAGCGCGATGCGGCGGTGACCCAATGAAATGAGATACGCCATCGCCTGCTTCACACCGCTACGATGGTCCAGATAGACCGCATCCATTGGCAGAGGCGTTTCCCGATCCAGAATCACCACCGGCAGGCTGCAGCCGCTGAACAGGCTGTCGGCGGGGTCCGCGCTCTCCAGGCTCGGCGCGGCAATGATGCCCTCCAGCCGGCGGGTCTCGAACAGCGCAACCAGTTCGCGGTCGCGCCGTGGCTGGTCCAGTGTATTGCCGACCAACATGGAGTACCCGGCGGCCTGCATATGCTTCTCGACTTCGCTGAAATGCGCCGCAAGCAGCGGGTTGCCGATATTCGAAACCAGATAGCCGACCGTCTTGCTGCGCCCGGTGCGCAGATGGCGGGCGGCAAAGCTGGGCTCATAGTTCAGTGCCTCCACGGCCGCGTGCACCCGGGCTCGCAGCGCCTGGCTGGCATAGCCGGTGCCGTTCAGCACACGCGACACGCTGCCGATGGAAACCCCCGCCGCCTCAGCCACATCCCTGACGGAAATCCTTTGCGTCATGGTCTTCCCTAATGAAAACGTTCCACAGTTGGACGCCAAATTTGTTGCCTGATAAGTTAGCAYAAACGGAAATCGTTTTCACATTTCCCCAAACATCAACTTAAACAGCGCCAAACTATCCAATGCAACCAGACCGTCCTTCGCGCCCCGCAGCCGCGCCCCCCGGCGCCGACCTTGCGGACGAGACCACGTGTGGGTCGCTGGGCGGCCGACGCATCCTCGTCGTCGGTGGCGGACAACTCCCTTCGGCCGATGCCGGAAATCCGGTCAACAACGGACGCGCCATCTGCATGACCCTGTCCCGCGCTGGCGCCAGCATCGCCTGCGCGGACAAGAGTACCGAGGCAGCGGAACTCACCGTACGCAGTGCGCGGGACGGCGGCGCGGTGGCCATCCCGGCCGACGTGGCCAGCGCCGCCGGCATCAAAGGCATGGTGCAGGCCGCACGGACGGCGCTGGGCGGCCTCGACGGACTCGTACTGAACGTAGGCATTAGCCGCCGCGAGCCCCTGGCGGAACTGACGGCAGACAGCTGGGATGAGGTGATGGCGGTCAACCTGCGCGCGCACATGCTGACCGTGCAGCAAGCCCTGCCGCTCATGTCCATGCACGGCGCCATCGTATTCGTGTCTTCAGTGGCGGCCAGGCTGCCCGCGGGTATGAATCCGGCATACGAAGCCTCGAAGGCGGCGCTCGGTGCCCTGTGCCGCGCGACCGCGCTGGCCGGGCAGCCCAACCACATACGCGCCAACGTGGTCATGCTCGGCCTGATCGATACGCCGATGGGCCGCGCGGCCTCCGCGGCGCGGCCCGGACGCACCGCCGCCTTGCCGTTCGGGCGGCAAGGCACGCCCTGGGAGGTCGCGCATGCAGTGCGCTTTCTACTCTCGGCGCAAGCCTCCTATATCAACGCAGTGGAACTTCCCGTGGACGGTGGCCTAAGCGCAGGCATCGCGTCCGCGCCGTCCTGAATCCCGCCAGGCGGAGAGCAGTAAGCCTGGCGCGGCTCGGTCCGGAGCATGCCGCTGGCAATGACAACGACAACGGAGACATCCCATGCTTCACAGACTGATCTGTGCGGTCGCGGCCGCGCTCGCCCTGCACACGGCGGGGCCGGTACTGGCCGAATCCTATCCCTCACGGCCAATTCGCTTGGTAGTGCCGTTCCCGCCCGGTGGCACTGCGGACATTTTCGGACGGCTGCTCAGCCAGCAGCTCACGCAAAGCCTCGGGCAGCCGGTGCTGGTGGAGAACCGCGCCGGTGCGGGCGGAAACATCGGCGCGGCCGCCGTCGCCAATGCACCGGCGGACGGCTACACCTTGCTGCTGGGCACGATCGGCACCCATGGCATCAACCCGACGCTATACGCCAACCTTCCCTACGACCCGAAGAAAGACTTCCAGCCTGTGGCCCTGGTCTCTTCCGGCGCCAACGTACTGGTCGTCAACCCCGCGTTGCCGGCGCGCAATGTGAAGGAGCTGATCGCGCTGGCCAAGCGCAACCCGGGCCAGTTGATGATGGGCTCGTCCGGCAATGGCAGCAGCATTCATATGTCCGGTGAACTCTTTGAGCATATGACCGGCACGCAACTGACGCACGTGCCCTACCGCGGCGGCTCGCCCGCACAGACCGACCTGATGGGCGGGCGAGTGCAGTTGATGTTCGACAACCTGCCCACCTCGCTGCCGTTGATCGCCAAGGGCCTGGTACGCCCGCTCGCCGTGACCTCGGCGCATCGCTCGTCCGCGCTCCCGGATGTGCCGACTGTTGCCGAGGCCGGCGTGCCTGGCTACTCCGTCAGCAACTGGAGCGGCATCTTCGCGCCGGCACATACGCCCCCCGACATTGTGAACCGGCTCAATGCCGCTGTTGGCCAGGCTGTGACAAGCGCGGCGCTGCGCAAGCGTTACGCCGAAATGGGCGCCGACACYGGCACCGACCTCGGAACCAACAGGAACGCAGGCAGCCCGCCGATGAGCGCAGCGGAATTTACCAGATTCGTCGATGAGGAGATGAGCAAATGGGCAAGGATCGTAAAGGTATCGGGAGCACGCGCGGAATGAAAGGAATGAAAGGAATGAACGAGACGCAACGGATGAAAGCATGCAGCCAATCGACTATCTGCTGAGGACCGCGAACGCCACGCCGGCGCGCATCGCATTGCAGGCCGCCGGAGAATCGCTGACCTACGGCGAACTGACGCAGAAGGTGCTGGCGCTCGCAGCGGCCTTCCAGGCGCTGGACCCCACGTCCGGATCGCGCGTAGGCATCTGCGCCGGCAATAGCGTGCAGCATGTGTTGGCGCTGCTGGCTACGCTGGCCGCCGGCAAGTGCTGGGTGCCGCTGAATCCGCGCGCCTCGGTCCACGAACGGGCCCGCATCGTCGACTTCACCGAGGCGTCCATCCTGGTGGTGGAAGACAGCGGCCACGGCCAATCCGGCACGATCACGCCTGGCGCCCGCGTGATCGCCTGCGGGCCGCAGGCATCCGGCCCGGACAGCATTGCCGCGCTGCTCGCTGCCTGGCGCGGCCGCGTCCCGCTACGCGTGCAGCGCGAACTTGGCGAAACGCAGGCCATCAAGTTCACCGGCGGCACTACCGGCGCGCCCAAGGGGGTCATGCAGTCGCTGCGTTCGTGGAACACCACGGTGGTTTCCATCCTCACCGCGATGCAGTTGCGCGAGGACGAGCGCTATCTCGCCGTGGCCTCCATCACCCACGGCACATCCACGTTCCTGCTGCCAGTGTTCGCGCGTGGCGGCACCCTCGTGCTGGCGGATTCGACCAGGCCGCGCGCCCTGCTCGACCAGTTGGAGCGCGAGCGCATCACCGCGGTGTTCATGCCGCCCACGCTGATCTACGATTTGCTGGACGAGCCCGGCGTGCGCGAACGGGACTGGTCCGCGCTGCGGCACCTGATCTATGCGGCAGCGCCGATGCGCGCAGACCGGATTGCCCAGGCCATCGATGTCTTCGGCACCCTGGAGACCTCGTTCGGGCAAACCGAGGCCCCCGGCATCATTGCCTTCCTGCCCGCCGGGGAATTGCGCGATCCCGCCCGCCACGGCAGCGTCGGCCGTGCCACCTGCCTGACCGAACTCGCCATCATGGGGCGCGATGGCAAGTTGCTGCCGGCTGGCGAAACCGGCGAGATCGTGGTGCGCGGCGACCTCGTCATGTCCGGCTACTGGCGCCAGCCCGGCAAGACCGCCGAGGCACTGGCCGATGGCTGGCTGCATACGGGCGACGGCGGCTACCTGGACGCGCAAGGCTACCTGTACCTGAAAGACCGGTTGCGCGACGTCATTATCACGGGTGGCTTCAACGTGTACCCCAGCGACGTGGAGAACGCGCTCGGCGCCCATCCCGCGGTATGCCGCTGCGCCGTGCTCGGCATGGACGACCCGCGCTGGGGAGAGGCCGTGCACGCGGCCGTGCAACTGCATGCCGGCGCCACCGCCAACGCTGCCGAGCTACAGGCGTTCGTCAAGGAGCGCCTGGGTTCGGTACAGGCGCCAAAGCGCATTCATTTTGTGGAAACCCTTCCGCTCACTGCCAACGGCAAGGTCTCGAAGCTCGAGGTCAAGACCCGGCTCGCCGCCAGTGCAAGCAACTACGCCAGCAACAACCCTCAAGGCAAGGAGCCTCTTTCATCATGACACCAACGGATATCCTGGTAACCGGCGGCTCCGGCGGCATCGGCTGGGCCCTGTGCAAGACGCTGCGCGAGCGCGGCCACACGGTAGTGAACTTCGATCGGGTGGCACCTCCCGAGGCCGGTGTGACGCATTTCGTCGAAGTCGACATGGCCGAGCCGGCGCAACTCGCCGCCGCGCTCGGGGAGGCATCGGCCCGCTATGCCTTCACTGCCCTCGTCAACAATGTGGCGACCCTRCGGGCGGCGAGCGTGGAGGAAACCGGCCTTGACGACTTCGACAGGCAAATCGCCGTCAATGTCCGCGCCGCGCTGCAATGCACCCAGGCGTTGGTGCCTGCCATGCGAAAGGCKCGCCACGGCCGCATCGTCAATATCTCCAGCCGCGCCGCGCTGGGCAAGGAACTGCGCACGGCGTATTCGGCCAGCAAGGGCGCCCTGAACGCCATGACGCGTACCTGGGCGCTGGAACTGGCGGCGCACGGCATCACCGTCAACGCCGTCGCGCCGGGGCCCATCGCCACGGCGGCGTTCGGCTCCGTCAACCCGGCCCAGGATGCGCTGACGCAGCGCATTGTGAATGGCGTGCCGGTCAGGCGGCTCGGCAAACCGGAAGATATCGTCCACGCCGTCGAGTACTTTCTCGACGAACGCGCGTCCTTCGTCACCGGACAGGTGCTGCACGTCTGCGGCGGCATCACCGTGGGGCTGAGCGCATGAACGGCATCCGCACCGAGATCGGCTACACGACGCCTGATCGCATCACGCTGCGCGGGCGGGACCTTGCCACCGAGGTGATCGGCAAGCTGGATTTCGTTCAGACGCTCTGCCTGGTTGCGCTCGGGCGCCTCCCCGGCGCCGCTGAGGCGCGGATGATCGACACGCTGCTGGTGACCGCGGTCGACCACGGGCTGACGCCAAGCGCGATCAGCGCCCGCATGACCTGGCTGGGCGCGCCGGAATCCTTGCAAGGCGCGGTCGCCGCGGGCTTGCTTGGCGCCGGCGAGCGCTTCCTCGGCACCGTGCAGAACATGGCGGAATTACTGCTGCAAGAAGGTGCGTCGCTAGCGGCCGATGCCGACGCAGCCACCATTGCAGAGCATGCCCGGCGCATCATCGCCGCCTGCCGGTCAGCCGGCAAGCCGATACCTGGCGTCGGCCATCCGATACACGCGCAAGGTGATCCGCGCGTGCCGGTCCTGATGGAGACCGCGAGCGCGAATGGCTTCCACGGCAAGTACTGTCGTCTTGCCCTGGCGCTCGGCGACGCCTGCGGCGACGGTACGCGCCGTGTCCTGCCGCTCAACGCCGCTGGCGCCATCGGCGCCATCCTCGCCGAGATGGGGCTGGACCCGCTGTTCGGCCGTGGACTGGCACTGATCGGACGCTGCGCGGGACTGGTCGCCCACCTGATCGAGGAACGCGAGCAGCCGGTCGGCCAACAGGTTTGGAACCTGGTCTTGCGGCAAGACCCGCGCAACGTGCTGCCGTAGGCGGCCAACTCCTATTTGCACTTTTCCCACCACGACATCACCTGCCGCGCGGCAGGAAACGGARACAACACAACATGGCCAGACTGCCTTACTTCGATGTGGACAACGTCCCCGGCCGCCTTGGCGAGCAACTGCGCGGGCGTCCCGCCCTCAACCTGTACAGGGTCCTGCCGCATGCGCCGGAGATCGCGCTCGGCTTCCTCGGTCTCGGCCGCGCCATTCTCACGGAGGCCTCGCTGCCGCCCACGCTGCGCGAGCTGGTCATCCTGCGGGTGGGCGCGCTCAGCGGCGCCAGTTACGAAGTGCATCAGCACCGGCGCGTGGCGCGCGCCGCCGGTGTGCCGGAAGAAAAAATCGATGCCGTGCTGAAGCCGGATGCCAACGGAGACTTCAGCGAACTCGAGCGCCTTGTCATCGCATTCACCGATGCCGTGGTGCATGACGTCAAGGCACCGGCGCCGCTCTACGCCAAGGTTGCGGCGGCCCTGGACGAACAAATGATGGTCGAGCTGCTGGCAACCATCGGCTTCTACATGCTGGTGTCGCGCCTGCTGGAAAACCTCGAAGTCGATATCGAAAATCCGCCGCTGGAAAAACTGGAGCTGCGTCATGACTGAATCCCTGGAAAGCCGTCCGGACCAGCAACTGTTTGCACCCGCGCTTGGCGTGCCGCGCCGTGACGGCCGGCTCGCCGGGCGCCGCATCCTGGTGGTAGGCGCGGGCCAACGCCGCACCGTCGATCCGGTGCCGTCGGTCGGCAATGGCCGTGCCATGTCAATCCTGTTCGCCCGCGAGGGCGCCGCCGTGGCGTGCGCCGATATGGATGCCGGCGCCGCGCAGGATACGGTCGACCTGATCCTGCGCGAGGACGGCCGCGCGGTGCCGGTCCAGGCCGACGTTGCGGACCCTGCTCAGATCTCGCGCATGGTGGCCCAGGCCGCGGCTGCGCTGGGCGGGCTCGATGGCCTGGTGGTCAACGTCGGGATCGGCAACCCGAATCGCTTCGGCGCGGAGACGCCCGAAGACTGGGACCGGGTCCAGGACATCAACCTGCGCGCCCCGATGTTCTGCGCCCAGGAGGCCGCCGCCGTCATGCCCGCCGGCAGCGCCATCGTGTTCGTGGCCTCCACGGCGGCGATCTCGCCGCTGAGCGGCCTGCCGGCCTACGAGACTTCCAAGGCAGCCTTGACCGCGCTGGGCCGCGCGGTGGCATTCGCCGGCCAGCCCGGCGGCTTGCGTGCGAATGTGCTGGCACCAGGACTGATCGACACACCGATGGGCCGGGACGCCTCGCGCGCCCGGCCCTCGCGCGCGGCCCGTCCACTGCCGTTCGGCCGGCAGGGCACAGGCTGGGAGGTTGCGCATGCCGCGCTCTACCTGATCAGCACCGAGTCCTCCTACGTCAACGGACAGATGCTCATCGTCGATGGCGGCCTGTCGATCGGTGCCGTGCGCGCCGCTGCCTGACGGCTGGCGCAGCGTCGTACAGGTCAAGCGGGCCTGAGCTGTGCCATGGCCAGGCCCGTCATCACAACAATATGCAGGAGACAAACATGATGCGGAATTGCTGGAACACTTTGGGACTCGGCCGCTTCCTGGCCCTGGCACCCGCGATTGGCATGGCGCTGGGCCTTGCGCTTGGCGCGGCGCCGGCCAGCGCGCAGTCTTGGCCAGCACGGCCGGTTCGCCTGATCCTTCCCAGCGCCGGCGGCAGCGGGCCCGACACCATTGCGCGGATCTTTGCCGAGCGCTTGTCGCGTACGCTTGGCCAGCCCGTCGTGGTCGACAACCGGCCGGGCGCCAATGGCGTCATCGGCGTGGACGCGGTGGCCAAGGCGCAGCCCGACGGATACACCTTGCTATTCGCCAGTTCATCCTCCACGGTCATCAGCCAGGCCCTGCTGCACAAGCTGCCGTTCGATGTGACGCGCGACCTTGTGGCCGTGGCGCAGATCTTCTCAGGGGGCATCCATCTGGTAGCTTCGCCGGATTTTCCCGCGCGCAACCTGAAGGAGTTCGTTGCCCTCGTCAAGGCGAATCCCGGCAAGTACGACTATGCCACCTGGGGCCCGGGCTCCACCGGGCAGCTCGTGATGGAGTACCTGAAGCGGCAGGAAGGCCTCGACATCCGGCATGTGCCTTACAAGACGATCGGCCAGATATACCAGGACATGCAGGGCGGGCGGGTGAAGGTGGCCTTTGTCGACGCCACCAGTTCGGTGCCGCTGATCAAGACCGGAAAGCTGCGCGGCATCGCCATCACCGGCTCGCACAGGGGGCCGGCGCTGCCGGATCTGCCGACCATGACCGAACAAGGTTTTCGTTTCGATACGGATGCCTGGTATGGTGTGTTCGCCCCGCGCGGTACGCCAGCGGGCGTGGTGGCGGCCGTGCACCGGGAGGTCCTGAACACCCTGTCCGCCCCGGAGCTGCGTGACCGATTCGTCCAGCTCAACCTGATCGATCCGCCATTGAAAAGCGCGGAACAATTTGCCCAGACCGTACGCACCGACCTGTCCCTCTGGCAAGGCATCGCCAAAGCGAACGGCATCAGTTTGGACTGAGAAGCCAAGGGCCATTTCCAGTATCGCGGTGAATGCACCAGCTTTTGGCCTGAGCCCCCATATTGGGGGCTCAGGCCACAACCGGCCGCTTCGGCTTCTTTAAGTCATTCTCGCTGTTACTTGATAGAGTGCAATTCACAAACGGGCTTACCCTTCTTACCCGTACATCACGACTACCAGCAATTCATCGCTGCGGTCTCATCGGGCCGCTTTGCTTCTCCCGCATGACCCCGGCATCGGCATCTCCTGGATCTTCGGTCCAAGGAAACCGGACTTCCTTTACCTCGACCGCCTTCCAGGCGGAGTCGGCAAGGCCGCCGACGTGAGCGGCGTGACGATGCGCGCACATGAAAATATCGATACGGGCCTTGCCCTCCTCGTCGACACTCGCCCAGCGCAATAACCGCAATTTTGGCGCCAGCATGGCCGAAGGGAACTCCTCCCTTTTTTGTCATTTCCACTGACTGCCTTGATCTTGCCAATTTCCGCCCACAGGGCGATCGCGGGCGAATTTCCGCCGAACCTGAACATGCAATTGCCAGATCGGAACAGGCCCGCACCGCACCATCCCGTAAATTAGGCTCGCCTGCGTTCCAGTCGATGCGGCATGACGCAGGCACAAAAAGAAAGGGCGCCGCCCAACATCAGGAGACAAAACATGACGCAACAGAAACTGAAGACCGTCCTGGATCAGGTGCTGATCCAGGCCACCCATCGCCATGGCGGTGCGCCGGGGGTGGTGGCCATGGCCACCGACCGTAACGGCAACTTCTATGAAGGTGCCACCGGCACGCGCGAACTGGGCCGGGACAGCCCGATGACCACCGATTCGGTGTTCGCGATCTTTTCGACGACCAAGGCCCTGACCGGCACACTCATCATGCAGTTGGTCGAAGAAGGCAGGATTGCCCTGTCCGACAACGCTGGCGAGTACGTTCCAGAAATCGATGAACTCCAGGTGCTTGATGGCTTTGATGCCAATGGCCAGCCCCGTACCCGTGCGCCTGGGCGCAAGATCACGGTGAACGACCTGATGTTGCACGCCTCTGGCCTTTGCTATGAGTTCTTCAGCGAGAACGACCTGCATTACCGAACGGCCAGGAACATCCCGCCCATCATGTCCTGCAGCTTCGATTCGATACGCACAGTGCTGCTGCACGAGCCGGGGGCCGCATGGACTTACGGCGCCAATATCGACTGGCTGGGCCGCATCGTCGAACAGCAGCGCGGCAAGCGCCTGGGCGAGGTGATGAAAGAGCGCATCTTCACGCCGCTTGGCATGCAGGACATCGGCTTCCGGATGAGCGAATCGATGAAAGCACGGCGCGTTACCATCCATGACCGCGCAGCCGATGGAAAACTCACTCCGCTACCTGATCTGGTGCTGCCGGATCCCCCGCCGATGGACATGGGTGGCCACGGTCTTTACGCGACCATTGGCGAGTACATGAAATTCATCCGCATGATCCTGAATAACGGTGCCGGCCCGAACGGACGCGTGCTCAGGCCCGAGACGGTGGACCTGATGGCCCAGGACGGCCTGGCACCCATGGGGCTCGCGGTGGGCGGCTGGACCACCTCCGTCCCCTCGCTGAGCAATACCGGCGAATTCCTCCCTGGCACCGATAAGGGCTGGGCATACTCCTTCATGACGAATCGGGAACGTGCTCCCACGGGGCGGCCCGCGGGCTCGTTGATGTGGGCGGGCCTGGCCAACTCATTCTTCTGGATCGACCGTCAAAACGGCATCGGCGGCTACTGGGCGACCCAGATCCTGCCGTTCCAGGACGCCGCATCCTACCCGGGATTTGTCGAATTCGAAACGGCCATTTACCATCACAGGTAGCAAGCAGCTCCTGCACGCCGGTCTTCCGCGCCCGGCGCGTCCAAATGTCCCGCCCTGAGGCATGGCTATGATGGAAGCGATACGAAACGTTCTGGTCACGGATGCCCATGGCCAGGCCAGTTCGCGTTACCGCCTGGTGGCATCGAGCGAATGGGACGATATTCGTCAATGGTCGGACCGCATCTACATGCCGTACAGCGTCACGCCAACAGGGCGGCCGCGCCGCCCTGATTCGGTACTCGACGCCACCCGGATCGGGCACTTCACGCTAAGCCGCTTCAAGTATGGCATCCCGGTCCACATTTCCGATTTTTCACCCGCGGCGGGTACCGGAATGGTCCTGACCACCTTGCGCGGGACGGCGCGACACTGGACCGAGCCGAATGCCTTCGCCGACACTGGCGTTGGCGACGCCTTCGTGGTCGACAACTCGCGAACCCATTACTGGGTGGACTTTGACGAGAACCACCTGCAGATCAACCTGACCTTCGAACACGATGCGCTGGCCGCCTTGCATGAGCGCTGGTTCGGCCGGCCTGCCGACGAGAGCCTGTGGACGAAGAAATTTCGCCTTGGCGGCACCAATTCGAGCTGGATTTCCCTTCTCGCCTATGTTTGCAACTGCACCACGGAGATGCCGGATGCAATCGGCGGCAGCCCGCTGGGCCGGCATCTGGAAGAAATGATCGGCATCCACCTGTTGACGCAATGGCGCGCCCAGCTGGATCAGCCCAGTCAGGCCACGCTACACCGCATGGCGCCGCGGCATGTCCTGGCGGCGGAGCGTCATATCAGGGAACACGCGCATCTTGCGCCGACGCTGAGCGAACTCGCCCGCGCGAGTGGCGTAAGCGTCCGAACGCTCACCGGTGCGTTCCGTGAATACCGTGGATGCACCCCGATGGATACCTTGCGCGAGCAACGGCTTCAGGGTGTCCGGGCCGAACTGCTGCTTGCCGGCAAAGGGGCCACGGTTCGCACTGTCGCCGCCGCCTGGGGCTACGTCAATCTCGGCCTGTTCGCAGCCGTTTACAAGCAGCGGTTTGGTGAACTGCCTTCTCAGACCCTGGGGATCAGGAACTAGATCTTGCCGCTAAAGCCGCCGGCTGAGTGGCCTCCACGCTGGTCATGAAACAAAAATCGCGACACCAACGGTGATGTTGGTGTCGCGATTCATTGTCGTAGCGCGGTGACTGTCACGTCGGCGGAAATCCGCGGCAACCTGCGCTAATTAGCCTGAGCGCAGGTTGCCATCACGCTCAGAATCCCACCGCCTGCCCGTCCCGCCGCGAATCCGACGCAGCGATATACCCGTGCTCCGCCTTGTAGATCAACTGCGCGGAACCAAACTCCAGGCTGTCTGGCGGCGCCACCTCGACCTTGTGCCCACGCGCGCGCAGCGCGGCGACCACGTCTGCCGGCATATGCGATTCCACATTGACCACGGGGCCGTTCTCGACGCGGAAGCGCGGTGCATCGCTCATAGCCTGGGGGTTCTGGCCGAAGGCGGCCAGCCGCGCCATCATCTGCACATGGCCCTGAGCCTGCATGGAACCGCCCATCACGCCGAATGACATCACCGGCGCGCCATTGCGCGTGATGAAGCCGGGGATGATGGTATGCATCGGCTGCTTGCGCGGGCCGACGCAGTTGGCGTGCCCCGGCGTCAGGTTGAAGCCTTCGCCACGGTTATGCAGCGAGATGCCGGTGCCGGGTACCACCACGCCAGAGCCAAAGCCGCGATAGTTGGACTGGATGAACGAAACCATCGAACCGGCCGCATCGGCCGATGTCAGGTACACCGTGCCGCCGGTCTTGGGCATGCCGGCGCCGGGCGTGCTCGCGCGTGCCATGTCGATCAGCGCGGCGCGCTCGGCCAGATAGGCCGGATCGAGAAATGCCTTGGGATCGTGCTGCATCGTCGCCGGGTCGGAGACGTGGCGATGCAGGTCGGCGAACGCGAGCTTCATCGCTTCAACGCCGACATGATAGAAGTCCGCGCTGTCGCGCCCCATGCTTTCGATGTCGAAGCGGTCGAGAATGCCGAGCCCGATCAGCGCAGCCAGACCCTGCCCGTTGGGCGGAATCTCGTGCAACGTGTAGCCGCGGAAATCCTGCGACAGCGGCGTGACCCAGCTATGCGCGTGCTGCGCCAGGTCATCGGCACGGATGGCGCCACCGGTTTCCTCGGCAAAGGCGACGATACGCGCGGCCAGTTCGCCCTTGTAGAAGCTCTCGCCATCGCTTTCGGCAATGCGCTGCAGCGTGGCAGCCTGCTCCGGAAAGCGCCAGCGCTCGCCAGCCTGCGGCGCCTTGCCATCACGCAGGAAGGCCTTGGCAAAGCCAGGCTGGCCGGCCAGCACAGGTACCTGTGCCGCCCACTGGCGCGCGATCTGCGGCGATACCATGAAGCCCTGCTCCGCGTATTCGATTGCCGGTGCGAACAGGCGCGCGAACGGCAGCTTGCCGAAGCGGGCGGACAGTGCCTTCCAGCCTGCGACCTGACCCGGCACCGTCACCGTATCCCAGCCGACCGAAGGCATTTTCTCGCGGCCCGCGAAATATTCGGGCGTCCAAAGCGCGGGCGCGCGGCCACTGGAGTTGAGGCCGTACAACTGGCCTTCGTGCCAGACCAGCGCAAACATGTCGCCGCCGATACCGTTCATAACCGGCTCCACCACCGTCAGCGCGATCGCCGTGGCGATCGCACTGTCGATGGCGTTGCCGCCTTCATACAGCATGCGCAGGCCGGCTTGCGCGGCGAGCGGCTGGCTGGTGCTGACCGCATTGGCGGCAAGCAGCGGCATCTTCTGGGAGGGATAGGGGAAGGACCAGTCGAAAGGCAACATTAGGAGCGACTCAGTAGGATGGGGAAAATCCGGAACGCGGATGGAAGCGCGCGCCGCTTATTGCAAGGCAATGCCCGATTGCTTTACCAGCTTCTCGGTGCGTGGAATCTCGGCATTGATCATCGTGTTGAAGTCCGCCGCGCTGCCGCCGCGCGGCTCGGCGCCCGTGGCCCCCAGTTTGTCGCGGAAGGCCGGATCCTTGAGCAGCTTGTTGACCGAGACATTGAGCTTGGCCACGACCTCGCCCGGCGTGCCCTTCGGCGCGACCAGGCCATACCATGGGGCGATATCGAAGCCGGGATAGCCTTGCTCCGCGATGGTCGGCACATCCGGGGCCATCGACGAACGCTTGTTGTTCGACATGCCAAGCGCACGCAGCTTGCCCGCCTTCACAAAAGGCAACCCCGTCATGATGGTGTCGAAGTACATCGACACCTGACCCGACAGCAACGCCGGGATCGCTTCGGCTGCGCCCTTGTAAGGAACGTGAACGATGTCGATGCCGGCCATCGCCTTGAGCATCTCGCCGGCCAGGTGCGAGGTGGTTCCTGCTCCGAACGAGGCGTAGCTCAGTTTGCCTGGATTGGCCTTGGCATAGGCCACCATCTCGGGCAGCGTCTTGAACGGCAGCGACGGATTCGACAGCAGGATGTTCGGCGTGTAGGCCACGACCGTGATCTTCTCGAAGGCATCCGGATCGTAGCTGAGCTTCTTGTAGAGAAAGCGGTTGGTCACCATCGACGCGGGACCGGACATCAGCAGCGTGTAGCCATCGCCAGGCGCGCGGGCCGCGGCCTCGCTACCGATCATGGCCGCGGCGCCGGGCTTGTTTTCCACCACGAAGGGTTGGCCGTATTCCTTGCCGAGTGCAATGCCGAGCTGGCGCGAAAGCAAGTCTGTCGCGGAGCCGGCCTGGAATGGCACAACGATGCGCACCGGCTGCGTGGGCCAGTCTCGCGGGCCCTGCGCGAGAACCAGGGACGATGCCGCCATCGCCGCCACGGCGGCGATGGAACGGATGAAACGAAAACGAACCTGCATGAAACTACCCTCCTCGATAGTAGAGAATCCACTCGCTGCGCTGCGTACAGCGCTTGCCTTGGGTGGGCGGCCTCCACTTGGACCGCCTCTACCCAGGCTGTGGCTTAAGTCATTACCGGCCTGAATCCGGACAGAAGAACACCCGGCACCGGGCCGGGCGAACCGGCAGTGCGACACGCGCCGGGTTCAGCGGTCGACCCCTCCCATGCACAGGTATTTGATCTCCAGATAGTCCTCGATGCCGTACTTCGAGCCTTCGCGGCCCAGGCCGGATTGCTTGACACCGCCAAACGGCGCGACTTCGTTCGAGATCAGGCCCGTGTTGATGCCCACCATGCCGTATTCGAGCGCCTCGGCGACGCGCCAGATGCGGCCGATATCGCGGCTGAAGAAATAGGAGGCGAGACCGAACTCGGTGTCGTTGGCCATGCCGATCACTTCCGCGTCGGTCGAGAAGCGGAACAGCGGCGCCAGCGGGCCGAACGTCTCTTCCTTCGCCACGCGCATGGCCGGCGTCACGTCGGCCAGCACGGTCGGTTCGAAGAAGGTGCCGCCCAGGCTGTGCCGTTTGCCGCCGGACAGCAGCCGCGCGCCCTTGGCCATTGCGTCCGCGATATGCAACTCCACCTTGGCCACCGCGTCCTCATTGATCAGCGGGCCTTGCAAGACACCGGGCTCGACACCGTGGCCAACCTTGAGCTTCGCCACGGCGGCGACCAGCTTCTGCGCAAAGGCGTCATAGACCTTGTCGTGCACGTAGAGGCGGTTTGCGCAAACGCAGGTCTGGCCCGCGTTGCGGTACTTCGAGGCAATCGCGCCCTCCACCGCGGCATCCAGGTCGGCATCATCGAAGACGATGAAGGGCGCATTGCCGCCCAGTTCAAGCGAGAGCTTCTTGATGGTGTCGGCCGACTGGCGCATCAGGATGCGGCCAACTTCCGTCGAGCCGGTAAAGCTGAGCTTGCGCACGACCGGATTGGCGGTCAGCTCGCCGCCGATCGCCCGGGCGTCGCCCGTCAGCACGCTCAGCACGCCCGCCGGCACGCCCGCGCGCTCCGCCAGCACCGCCAGCGCGAGGGCGGACAGCGGGGTGTCCTCCGCCGGCTTGAGCACCATCGCGCAGCCCGCGGCCAGGGCAGGCCCGGCCTTGCGCGTGATCATGGCCAGCGGGAAATTCCAGGGTGTGATCGCCGCGCAGACGCCCACCGGCTCCTTCACTACCAACAGCCGCTTGTCGCCGGCGGGGGACGACAGCACGTCGCCACTGACGCGCTTGCCTTCCTCGGCGAACCATTCGAGGAACGACGCGGCGTAGGTCACTTCGCCGCGGGCCTCGGCCAGCGGCTTGCCTTGCTCGGTAGTCATCAGCAGGGCAAGGTCGTCGGCATTAGCGAGCATCAGCTCATGCCAGTTGCGCAGCACCTGGCTGCGCTCGCGCGCGGTCTTGCCACGCCAGGCGGCCTGCGCGGTGCGCGCGGCCTCGATGGCGCGGCGTGTTTCCGCCGCCCCCATCAACGGCACCGTGCCGATGACGGCGCCGGTCGCGGGATCGGTGACGGCGAAGGTCTCACCGCTGTCGGCGTTCCGCCACGCGCCGCCGACAAAAGCTTGCGCACGCAGCAAGCCTGCATCCTTGAGTTCCATGATGAAGTCCGTTTGGTCCTGTTGTATCCGTTTGGGTGCGCTTCGGTGCGCTTGGGTGCGTTTGGGATCAGCGGGTCAATGCGTCAGCCAGGATGTCGAGGCCTTCGTCCATCACGGCATCGCTGATGGTGAGGGGGAACAGGAAACGGATCACGTTGCCGTAGATGCCGCAAGACAACAGCAACAGGCCCTGTTCCAGCGCGCGGTTCTGCACAGTGCGCGTGAAATCGGCGTCCGGACTGCCATCCGCCTTGCGGAATTCGACGGCGACCATGGCGCCGACGCCGCGCACTTCGGCGATTTGCGGCACGCCGGACCTGAGGCTCTCCAGACGGTCCACCAGGCGCTTGCCCAGCACGTTGCCGCGCTCGATCAGGTTCTCGCTTTCGAGCACGTCCAGCACGGCCAGCGCGGAAGCCACCGCCAGCGGGTTGCCGGCATAGGTGCCGCCAAGCCCGCCGGGTGCCGGGGCGTCCATCACCTCCGCGCGACCGCATACCGCCGACAGCGGCATGCCGCCCGCCAGGCTTTTCGCCATCGTGGTCAGGTCCGGCGCCACATCGTAGTGCTCCATCGCAAAGAGCTTGCCGGTGCGCCCGAAGCCGGTCTGCACTTCATCGGCGATCAGCAGGATGCCGTGCTCGTCGCAAATCGCGCGCAGCGCCCTCACGAACGCGGCCGGCGCCACGTTGAAGCCGCCCTCGCCCTGCACCGGCTCGAAGATGATGGCAGCCACGCGCTTGGGATCCACGTCGGCCTTGAACAGGTTCTGCAGCGCCTTGAGCGAATCCTCCACCGACACGCCGTGCAACGCGCAGGGATACGGCGCGTGGAACACCTCGCCGGGGAACGGTCCGAAGCCAACCTTGTACGGCACCACCTTGCCGGTCAGCGCCATGCCCATCATGGTGCGGCCATGGAAGCCCCCCGAAAAGGCGATCACGCCCGGACGGCCGCTGGCGGCACGGGCAATCTTGATCGCGTTTTCGACGGCTTCGGCGCCCGTCGTGAAAAATGCCGTCTTCTTGACCGAGCCACCGGGGGCGCGCTGGTTGATTTTCTCGGCCAGCTCGATGTAGCTGGCGTAGGGGACGATCTGGTAGGCGGTGTGCGTGAAGCGCTCCAGTTGGCGCTGCATGGCCTCCACCAGGCGTGGATGACGATGGCCGGTGTTCAGGACGGCGATGCCGGCGGCGAAGTCGATATAGCGCTTGCCCTCCACATCCCAGATCTCGGAATTCTCGGCACGCTCGGCGTAGAAATTGCACATCACGCCTACGCCACGGGGCGTGGCGGCATCTTTGCGGCGGACCAGCTCGGCGTTCTTCATCTCTTGCTCCATCTCTTGCTTCGGTTTGTGCCAACGGACTTCGTTGTCCGCATTTCGCGTCGTCAACCGGCAGCGGGTGCTGCATCTCGGCCGGAATGCGGTGGAGTAGAAAATTAACCGAAAATTGGCACCACCACTAGATCCATATTGATGCTTGTTGATAGGGCCATTTTTGAGAGACCTGTCTTGTCGGATTTGCTGCCGCAACGTCCGGAACGGTTGCCGGACAGCCGCGACGTGACGCATGAATCTCACGCAGGCTTCAGACGCGACAGGATGTGACAGGAACCAGCAAGCTGCTGGCGTCAGGACGGATCACCAGGGGAATTGCCTTGCCATCCCGTGCTGCCTGCCTGGAGGCAATCGCTGGCGGCTGGCTCCGTCACTGCCCCGATGGGAAATGGCACCTACTGATGAAGTACTTCACCAAACCATATTGTCTTGCACGGATAATCCTGCAAATGGCACCAGGCTTTTGGCACGAACACGGCACCCCCTGGACCGCTTTGTGATGTCACGGCGGGCAGGATCGTACGGGATGCTTCAAGGACGGCCAGGCTCCCGGAACCTGGTGCCGGCAAAACCTAGGGCGTAAGATCACCAGCGACGCGATGCCGCGTTGCACATCGGCGAACCATCATGGCAAAGCCCCAGATCCTGACCTATATCGATGCCGGCACGTCCGACGGGACCGCACGCCTGATGAGAATGATCGGACAGCAACTGCTTCCCGGCGCTTACGAGATCCGGGCGGTCATGGCCGATGACCTCAGGCATGACGCGGCGCTCTTCGATGACGCCGCGCTGTTTGTCATGCCGGGCGGTGCCGACCTTCCCTATTGCGCCGCATTGAACGGCGCCCCCAACGCGCGCATCCGGCGCTTCGTCGAGCAGGGCGGCGTCTACCTGGGCATTTGCGCGGGCGCGTACTACGCTTGCAGGGAGCTGGCGTTCCATGCCGGAACCGAGGGCGCAATCTGCGGCGCACGCGAACTGAACTTTGTGGATGCGGTCGCGGTTGGCTCGCTGCCCCAGCTCACGGGGGGCGTCGCTTATGACGCAACGCCGAGGAGCGCCACGGCCACGGAGATCCGGACGACCCATAGCCTGACCGCTGCCCCGACGACGCTTTATGCGCACTACCACGGCGGCTGCCGCTTCGATTTCGGCGACGCAACGAACCATGCGGCGCGGATCCTGGCCGTGTACACCGGCATCGAAGGCAACCCGCCCGCCATCGTGAGCGCAAGCGTGGGCAAAGGCTGCGCAATCCTGACCGGTGTCCACCTGGAAATCTCGGAGCGCGAGTGCAAGGACGCACTGCGCGGACACAGCGACATGGCCGCGCACTTGCACGTTTGCCGCAAGCTGGCCCGGACCGGAGAGGCGCGGCTGGCGGTTTTCCGCCAGTTGCTTGCTCACGCGGGCCTCTTGCTGGGCTGACCGCTCAGGGCGTCCAGTACCAGACGGCGGAGTTGGAGAGAAAGGTCTCCCACATTGCGTGCGGCTTGCCGGGATCGTCGTCATCGCAGAGCCGGGCAAGAACCCACTGGGCTTCGATCCGTTCTCTCGATGCATCACCGAGACCATCCTGCTCGCCCTTGGCCAGGTAGCGGCCGGCAAAGGTGGTCAGCGATGCGTGCGCCTCCGAAGCATTCTTCCAAAGCACCGTGAATCCGATCAGCGTACCGTCGGTCATGCCGTGCGCGTCGAACCACGCATTGGGATCGGGCATGCCCACCTTGGTCTGGTAGCGGCCGGTGAAGCGGGCACCCGGCTCGATGGAAAGAATCTCAAGCCCGCCGCCGTTCCGGCCGAGCCATCGTCCAACACGGATTGTCATGGTGCCTCCTTTGCATTGCGCGGATTGAAAAATGCGTTTGACGCCTACTTCTTCCCGGCGCCGGCGCTCATCGCATCGAGCGCCTTTGCCGCGGCAAGGTGCTGGGGCACGGCAAGCCCTTGCAGCGCCGTCGCCGCCGAGACCTGCGCACCTTGCGCGCTGCCGCGCGCGGCGAGATCGTTGCCGTTTGCGAAAACCAGGCGGGTCAGCGCGGCCACCTCGGCATCGGAGAGGTCGCTTGCCGTGAGGAGCAGCGCCGCGGTCGCGACGCTACGCACGTCTTGCCGCTGGTTCGCGTAGGCACCGCGCGAGATCGTGTAGGGAAAGTACGCGGTCTTCGCACCGGCCAGCGCGGCAATCCCGCGCTCCGAGAGCGGCAACAGCCGCAGCGGCACGTCCTCAAGCGCATCGCGCACGCTGTCCGCCGGCACGCCGATGACCTGTATCACGGCGTCGACCTGCTTCTGGCGCAGCGCAACCAGCGCGGCGCCGATGCTCAAGTCCTGGGGCACGATGTCCTTCAGCCCGAGCCCATGCGCCTCAAGCACGCGTACCGCGGTGACGCGCGACGCGGAGCCCGGTTCCCCCATGGCGACCTTGTGGCCGCGCAGGTCCGACATCGATGCCAGCGAGTCGTTGGCCCGCACCAGGACATGCACGGCTTCCGGATACAAGCTGCCCAGCGCGCGCAGCGAGGCGTACGGCCCGTCCGTGGCAAAGGCGCCCTTGCCCTCATAGGCATCGAGCGCGGCATCGCCCTGCGCCAGCGCAACCGAAACCTTGCCTTCCCGCAGCAGACGCAGGTTTTCCTCTCCTCCCCGCGTGATCAGGGGCACTACCCTGACCCTGGTCTCGCTCGCCAACGCGCGGGCAAAGCGCAAATACTGTCCGTGCTCGGCACCGGCCGCGATCGCGTATCCGTCCGCCGCGCGCGCGAGCCGTGCGCGTACGCTGGCATATGCCACCGCAAGCTCCTGCTCGATGGCCGCTTGCTCAGCAGGCGAAGCATCCTTGGGCACGGATTCGATCACCTTTCGCATCGCGTCCAGGATGGCGGCGGCGCCTGGCGCGGTATTCGTGACATAGTCCGGCGCCTCAGCGGGCCGGTAGCCGCCGGAGGTAACCGCGACCCACCGGTCCCCCTCGCGCTTGTAGAGCGCGGTACCGTGGGCACGGATGATGTCTCCCGCCTTGTTGCCGCCCGAGGCAATACCGGAAATGCCCTTCGGGCCCGCGCCCAGCGCGGAAACTAGGCCGGCGACGCCCGGCGCGTCCCATCCGCCGAAATCGAAGTCGCGCGCGAGCTTCAGTTGCGCGTCGAAGTAGACTGTCCGGCGTGTCTCGCCCGCCGCCCTGGTGTCCGCCTGGGAGCCACGGCGCTCAAGGCTGACCAGTTCCACCGTCCCGGCCGGCAGCGCCTGCACCAGGCGTTCGTTGACCCCGGCCCGCAGGCTGTCGGCATCCGGGCCGCCGCCGCAGCCGCTCAGGAGGACCGCCAGCACGGCGGCCAGCAGCATGGCGATGAGGGTGCGCATGGTCAGCCTCCCACGATCGGCAGCGCAAGCCATAGCGTCAGCACCACCGCGTTCATCAGGTCGACGAAGAATGCGCCGACGAGCGGGGCGATCAGGTAACTGGTCGGGGCCGGCCCGTACTTTGCGGTGATCGCCTGCATGTTCGCCATGGCGGTCGCGGTGGAACCCATATTGAAGCCAATGAAGGCCGCGGAGGTGACGGCTGACTCGTAGTCGCGGCCCATGAAGCGAAAGCAGACCAAAACGGCGTAGATAACGAGSAATACCACCTGCATCGCAATGATGACAATGAAAGGCCCCGCCGACAGCGCCACCTCGATCAGGTCGAGCGCCATCATCGTCATGACGAGGAACAGCGACAGGCACACGTTCGAGATCAGGTCCGTGGCGCGGTCATCGAAACGCAGGCCGATGAATGGGCAGAGGTTGCGGATGGCGACGCCCGTGACCATGCACCACAGGAAAGCCGGTATGGTGATCGAGCCGCCGGTGAACTGCGCTGCCAGCCACCGGCTGGCCACTACCGCGGCAAAGATGCCGGCGAGGGAGCCGATCGCGCCGACGGTGGCGATTGGCGCTGCCGGCTGCATGTCGTCGCTCGCGGTTTCCTCCGCCCGGGATCGCAGGTGGTATCGCGTGATCAGGAACTGCGCGACCGGGCCGGCGATGATGCCGCCGACAATCAGGCCCAGCGTCGCCACCGTCATGGACAAGTCCATCACGGACTGCAGGTTGTTGACTTCCGCGAAGCGCTCGGCATAGGCCGCGCCGGTGCCATGGCCGCCCACGAGGGTAATCGAGCCACCGACCAGCCCGAAGATCGGGTGCAAGTCCAGCACCTTCGCCATCGCGACGCCGACGGCGTTCTGCGCGACGATGTAGGGCAGCATGATCATCAGGAAGATGACAAGCGCCTTGCCTCCCCGGCGAAGTGTGCGCAAGTCCGCGCTCAGCCCCATCCCGCCGAAGAACATCAGCAGCAGCACCGGCTTGACGCTCTGGTCGATCGTGACCTTGAAATCCGCGGTTGCCAGGGCCAGCGCGGACAGCACCGCGAAAAGCAGGCCGCCGGTGATGGGATCCGGGATGTTGTATCTCGACAGCAGCCCAACCCGGCGATTGACCAGCGCGCCGATAAGCAGCACGACAACGGCGGCCAGCAAGGAGCTAAGGGGATCGAGACTCATCGGCTATCCCGTTGGATGTCAGGCGGTTCGCACGAATCCAACGCGACAAGGCGCGAGCCTGGCAGTATCAAACTGGCTTCTGGTCTCCTGGCCCGCTACCGTGGTGCTGGTCCTCGACCCATTGCCAGAACAACTGATAGCCGACCGCGAGCATCACCGGGCCGATAAACAAGCCAATGACGCCGCCGCTGACCATCCCGCCCAGGGCGCCGATCAGCACCACCGGCATCGGCACGTCGACACCCCGGCCCAGCAGCAGGGGCTTGAGGACGTTATCGGCCAGCCCCGCCACGAAGACATAGATGGAGAAGACGATCGTAGCGACGCTGGCACCCTCGGTGGCGATGACGAAGACAATCACCGGGACGGTAATCAGCGTGGCCGGCAGCTGCATGATCCCAAGCAGCAGCACCCCCAGAGCCAGCAGGCCGGCGGCAGGAATGCCCTTGAGCACGAAGCCGACGCCGATCAGCAGCATCTGGATGAAGGCAATGCCGACCACCCCCTGGGCAACCGCGCGAATGGTGGAGGTGCACAACGCGGTGATCTGCGGGCCTTTTTCCGGGTTGAAGATGCGCGAGGCAATCTGCACGGCGCTACGGCTGCCCTGCTCCCCAAAAGCCATGATGATGCCGGCGATGATCAGTGCAAAGACGAATACCAGCAACCCCCTGCCGAGACCCGCGGCCGCGCCCAGCAGCACGAGGCTGAAGTCCTTGATCTGAGGCGCGAGCTTCATCACCAGACCGGTCAGGTCAGTGGCGGCTTGCATCCAGAAGGCATACAACTGCTTCCCCACCAGCGGCCAACTGGCTACCGACTCGGCCGGCGGTGGGACCTGGAACTCCCCGCTCTTGACGAGGGTCATGGCATTCTCCACCGACTCCGCCATGGCGACACCCAATAGGTAGGTCGGCACCATGATGATGCCGATCACGACCAGGATGATCAGCGTGGCGGTGCGGCCGTCCTTGTTGCCCAGCATCGGGCTGAGTTTCACCTGCAGCGGATAGAGGGTGATCGCCAGGATCAGCGACCAGACGAGCAGGTCGAAAAACGGACGGAATATCTCGAAGCAGAAAATCACCAGGACAGCGATCAGCCCGGCACGGATCAGTACATCGAGCATGCCGCGGGACAGCGCCTTCTCGGAAATGGGCGTGGGCAACATCGATTGCCTCCTTGCAGGTCACCGCAAAGGTATCGGGTCGGAAAGCCAGGCAAGGGCATCTCATCCCTGCCGTTAAGCCATGTCCGGGCGACACGATACGTCCGGCACGGTCGATGCCGGCATCGGCGCGTTCGCCATACGAGGGCAAAAGCCAACCACCCCCCCGATTCGGTGAATTCTAGTCTAGGCTAGTCAGAATGCCGGGACAACCTCAATGAGTACGCACCGTAACAATACCCGGAGACTGCCCGGAGAATCCATGGTCCGACTGCCGACGCCTGCATTGGTGGTACTTGCGTTTCTGATCGTGCTCGGCGGCTGCGCAAGCCGTCCAGTCAACCCGCCCATCGCTCACGCCGACCCGGATGCCGGCTATCGGTTCGTCACCCGTCCGCAATACTCGGCAGACAACGAAAACCTGGTGATCCTGGCCTTCTCGGGCGGCGGGACACGCGCTGCGGCATTTTCGTACGGCGTCCTCGAGTTCCTGCGCAATACCGAAGTCGTCGGACCGAAAGGCAACAAGTCTCGCCTGCTCGAACATGTCGGCGTCATCACCGGCGTATCCGGCGGGAGCTTTACGGCGCTCGCCTATGGCCTCTACGGCGACAAGCTGTTCGACGATTACGAGCAGCGCTTCCTCAAGCGCGACGTGCAGGGGGAAATTACGTTCCGAACGCTCAATCCAGCCTACTGGCCATCCCTATGGTCGAGCGGCTGGGGGCGCTCGGAACTGGCATCAGACCTGTACGACGAAATCCTGTTCCATGGCGCGACATTCGGCGACCTCAATCGCGGAGGCGGCCCTTTCATCGTCGCCTCCGCCACGGACATCTCCACGGGCGCCCGCCTGCCCTTTACGCAGACCACATTCGACGTGCTTTGCTCGGATCTGAATGCGGTGAAGCTCTCCCGTGCCGCCGCCGCATCGTCGGCGGTACCGGTGGTGCTCACGCCCGTTACCCTCAACAACTACGGCGGCACCTGCGGCTACGCCCCCCCCGGCTGGATCAAGCCATTTCTCGACGCCAGCGACCCGCCCCGGCCGGCCGCCCGCGCGACCCGTCACCTGAAAGAGGAGGCCGAATTCGGGGACAGCGCCAACCGGCCCTACATCCATATCGTGGACGGCGGGGTGTCGGACAACCTCGGCATGCGCAGCGTGCTGGATTCCCTGGAGGTCATGGAAGCGCTGCATTTGATCGGCCAGCCTTCGCCACTCGACCATACGCGCAGGATCGTCGTCTTTGTCGTCAATTCACTGTCCACGCCCAAGACGGCATGGGACAAGTCGGAATCCCCGCCAGGCACGCTRCAGATTCTGGTGAAAGCCACGGGCGTGCCGATCGACCACTATTCCTACGAGGCGACGGAGTTGTTGAAAGACAGCCAGGCGCGATGGCAGTCCATGCGCCGGGTCCGGGAGTCACGCGCATTTTCAGCGAACAAGGATGCCGCGGTAGCCACTGCGTTACGCACGCCGGACGCAACGATCTATGCCATCGACGTGTCGTTCGCCCAGTTGACGGACAAGGCGGAACTGGATTACCTGAACGAACTGCCCACATCGTTTTCCCTGCCGGCCGAGGCTGTCGACCGGCTGCGTGCCGCCGCGGGGAAGATCATCATGGCGTCGCCCGATTTCAATCGGCTGCTGAAAGATGTCGGCGCCAGGGTCATCGCCGCCCCGGCACCGGCACCGGCAGGCGAAACAACGGGCGACCACGGTAACAAGTAGCCGTTGGCCAGGCGCTGGTGCTTAACCGGCTGATATCCCGGATCGAGGCACAAGCCCCTGGCGTGCGTCTCCGGGCGGTCGGCAGCCGGGACGGAACGCTGGCGGACCGGCTCGACGCGACAGCGCCCTGATCGCCGGAAAGCCAAAAATGTGACGGGCCAATCCAGCTTATGACAGAATATATGCCCCCTGGTCACACCGGAAATGACGTTGCGGTCCGGACGTCGACGCACCCTTGAGTCAGATTTCTGGCACGGTTCCCATTTCGCTGGTCAACGGCTTCCTGTCGGGCGCCGATCCCGCCGCCATCGAACGGCTGGCGGAGTGCTCCGGCATCCCCCACGGCTTGCTGCGGCGCCCTGGCTCCCGCGTGACCGAGGAGCAGTTCTCCACGCTCTACCGCCTGCTCGCGACCGAACTGGACGACGAAATGCCGGGCATCTTCAGCCGCCCCTTGCGCAACGGCACGCTGAAATACCTGTGCCTGAGCCTGCTCGACGCCCCGCGGCTGGAAGTCGCGCTGCATCGGTTCGGCCAGTTCTTCCACCTGATCCTGGATGATTTCCGGCTGGAGTCGGGCCGCGACGGCGAAGGCGGCTGGGTTGCCATGGTGGCGGATCCGGCTGGCCCCGGCGTGACCGAACTCGGCCGCGAACTCATCATGAAGCTGGTGCACGGCATTGCCTCATGGCTGGTTGGGAAGCGGATCCCGCTGATCGCGGCGGAGTTCGATTTCGCGCGTCCCGCGCACGCAACGGACTACCTCTTTCTCTTTCCGGGGCCGGTTCAGTTCGGTAGCGCACAGACACGCATGCGCTTCGAAGCGGCTTACCTCGACATGCCCATGCGGCAACGCAAGGCCGACCTGCAGAGATTCCTGGCGCGCGCGCCGGAAGACTGGATCTTCGTCTCCTTCGCCGACCAGATGGTTTGCCACCGGGTCCGGCAATTCCTCGCCGATTGCCTTCCCGCCATGCCGACGCTGGAAGTGGTTGCCCAGGACCTGCACTTTTCCGTGCGCACGCTTTGCCGCCGGCTTGCGGACGAAGGCACGACGTTCCAGGCGATCAAGGATGACGTCCGGCGCGATATCGCGATTCAGCGGCTCACGCGCTCGCCCGACGCCATCGCGGCTATCGCGTATGACGTCGGCTTCGACAACCCGACCGCGTTCCATCGCGCTTTCCGGCACTGGACCGGCAGCACGCCCAAGGCCTACCGCGGCATGGCCTGAGCGCCCGGCTAGGCGGCGGCGCCGCTGTAATGGGAGCCGAAACGCTGCCTGAGCACCAGCTTGTGCAGCTTGCCGGTCGCGGTCAGCGGCAGCTCCGGCACGAACACCACGTCGTCCGGGATCCACCATTTGGCCACCTTGCCTTCATAGAAGGCCAGCAGTTGCTGCGCATCGAGCGTGCTGCCGGCGCGCCTTACCGCAACCAGCAGGGGCCGTTCGTCCCACTTGGGATGGGCACAGGCGATACAGGCCGCCAGTTCGACTTCCGGGTGCGCAACGGCGATGCCTTCCAGCTCGATCGAGGAGATCCACTCGCCGCCGGACTTGATCACATCCTTGCTGCGATCCGTGATCTGCATATAGCCGTCGGCGTCGATCGTGGCGACATCGCCGGTGGCGAACCAGCCATCCTTCTCCAGGCAGGATTCCTCCATGCCGAAGTAGCGCTCCACGACCCAATGGCCGCGCACCAGCAGGTCGCCAGCCGCGCGCCCGTCCCACGGCAACTCGGCACCATCGGCGTCGACGATCTTCATCTCGACACCCGGCACGACCCGGCCTTGCTTGGCCTCGAGCTGCGCGCGCTCCTGCTCCGGCTTCTGCGCGAAACCCTGCGAAGGCGAAAACACGGTGCCAATCGGCGACAGCTCGGTCATGCCCCAGGCGTGTACCGACTTGATGCCCAGTTCGCCCAGTGCCTTGGCCAGTTGCGGCGGGCATGCCGCGCCGCCCACGATGACACGCTCAAGGCTGTTGCAGCGCTTGCCCGTGCGGCGCATATAGTCGGCCAGGCCGAGCCAGACCGTGGGCACGCCAGCCGACACCGTCACGCCTTCCTGGTCGAACAACGCCGACAGGGATGCGCCGTCGAGCGCCGGGCCCGGCAGCACCAGTTTCGCCCCGACCAGCGCCGCGGAGAACGGCAGCCCCCAGGCATTGACGTGGAACATAGGCACGACAGGCACCACGGAGTCCGACGCACGCAGGCAAAGCGCGTCCGGCAGCGCCGAGGCATAGGCCATCAGGCAAAGCGAACGGTGCGAGTACAGGACGCCCTTCGGGTTGCCGGTGGTGCCTGAGGTATAGCAAAGCACCGCCGCGAGTTGCTCATCCAGGCGGGGCCAGTCGAAATGGCCGGGCTGCCCGCCGATCAGCGCCTCGTAGCTTTCGAGCGGCAGCGCCGGTGCCTGCGGCAGGCTGGCGCTGTCGCACAGCATCACCCATGACTCGACATGGGGACATTGCGGCGCGATCTGCTGGACCAGGCCCAGGAACGAGGCATCGAAGCAGACCACGCGGTCGCGGGCATGATTGATGATGTAGGCGATCTGTTCCGGGAACAGGCGGGGGTTGATGGTATGACAAACCGCGCCAATGCCGGTCACGCCATAGTACAGCTCCATATGGCGATAGCCATTCCACGCCAGCGTGCCCACGCGGTCTCCGGCGACGATGCCGCGGCCCGTCAGCGCATTGGCCAGTTGCATGGCGCGGACATGGCAGTCCCGGTACGTATAGCGATGAATGTCGCCCTCGACGCGCCGGGATACGATTTCCACCGTGCCGGAGTGCCGTGCCGCCTGCTCAAGCAGCGAGGACAATTGCAAAGGCGCGTACATCATCTGACCGAACAGGTCCATAGTCTTGTCTCCTGACAGGCGGTTTGTCGTTATGCCGGATGCATTCGGCGGTCATGGCGACGCCGGCTGCGAGGCATTCTAGAGGTGCCCGCCCCCTCCGGCACTGACAGGAATGGCCGAACTAGTGACAAATCCGGCCAATCGGGCCGGGGTGGCAGGCAAGCGGCCAGGGCGGCGCAAAGCGGCAGGTTTTGTCAATGAATGGGCAGGTTTGGTTATTCCCGCATGCCGCGGCGGGCGCTACGATCCGGTATCCGGAGCATGCGGTGCCGGCATCCGCCCAGATGCACCATGCCCTGTGCCGCAATCCCAAAATGGAGACCCAAAAAATGACCTATCGTGCCCCGCTCAAGGACATGCTGTTTGTGATGAACGAACTGGCCGGCCTTGACGCTGTCAGCCAGCTGCCCGGCTTCGAGGACGCCACGCCCGAGACGGCGCAGGCGGTGCTCGATGAGGCCGCCAAGTTCAACGAACAGGTGCTGGCGCCGCTCAACCGCATCGGCGACACCGATCCCAGCAGCTGGAAGGACGGCGTGGTCACCACCACGCCCGGCTTCAAGGACGCCTTCCGCCAGTTCGGCGAAGGCGGCTGGCAGGGCGTGCTGCATCCGCAGGAATTCGGCGGCCAGGGCTTGCCCAAGCTGATCGCCACCGCCTGCAACGAGATGCTGAACTCGGCCAACCTGTCGTTCGCGCTGTGCCCGCTGCTGACCGACGGYGCCATCGAAGCCCTGCTGACCGCSGGCAGCGATGCGCAGAAAGCCACCTTCCTGCCCAGGCTGATCTCCGGCGAATGGACCGGCACCATGAACCTGACCGAGCCGCAGGCCGGCTCGGACCTGGCGGCGGTACGCACGCGCGCCGAGCCGCAGGGCGACGGTACCTACAAGGTGTTCGGCACCAAGATCTTCATCACCTACGGCGAACACGACATGGCGAAGAACATCGTCCATCTCGTGCTGGCGCGCACGCCGACGGCACCCGAGGGCGTCAAGGGCATCTCGCTGTTCATCGTGCCCAAGTTCCTGGTGAACGAAGACGGCTCGCTGGGCGCGCGCAACGATGCGCACTGCGTGTCGATCGAACACAAGCTGGGCATCAAGGCCAGCCCCACCGCCGTGCTGCAGTTCGGCGACCACGGCGGCGCCATCGGCACGCTGGTGGGCGAGGAGAATCGCGGCCTGGAATACATGTTCATCATGATGAACTCGGCACGTTTCTCGGTCGGCATGCAGGGTATCGCGGTCTCCGAGCGCGCCTACCAGCAGGCGGTAGCCTTTGCGCGCGAGCGCGTGCAAAGCCGGCCGGTCGACGGCTCGGCCCGCGAGGCGGTGACCATCATCCATCACCCCGACGTCAAGCGCATGCTGATGACCATGCGCTCGCTGACCGAAGGCGCGCGCGCGGTGGCCTACGTGGCCGCGGCGGCATGCGATACGGCGCACCAGCATCCCGACGAAGCGGTGCGCAAGCAGAACGAGGCCTTCTACGAGTTCATGGTGCCCATCGTCAAGGGCTGGAGCACCGAGCTGTCGATCGATGTCACCAGTCTTGGCGTGCAGGTGCACGGCGGCATGGGCTTCATCGAGGAGACCGGCGCGGCGCAGCACTATCGCGACGCCCGCATCCTGCCGATCTACGAAGGCACGACCGCGATCCAGGCCAACGACCTGGTCGGCCGCAAGACGGTGCGCGACGGCGGCGCCGTGGCGCGCGGCATCTGCGCGCAGATCGCTGAAACCGAGGCGGCGCTGGGCAAGCATGGCGGCGCGGCTTTCTCCGCGGTGCAAGCGCAACTGGCCAAGGGGCGCGAGGCGCTGGAGGCGGTGGTGGCGTTCGTGGTGGCCAATGCCAAGTCGGATCCGAATGCCGTGTTCGCCGGCAGCGTGCCTTACCTGAAGCTCTGCGGCATCGTGTTCTCGGGCTGGCAGCTTGGGCGCGCGATGCTGGCCGCGGATGCGAAGCGTGGCGAGGATCCTTCCTTCAGCGATGCCAAGATCGCGACCGCGCATTTCTTCGCGGAGCACATCCTGTCGCAGGCGTCGGCCTTGCGCGATGCCGTCGTGGCAGGCGCGGTGCCGGTCAATGC
>NZ_JBFTNE010000024.1:0-75067 GCF_056397325.1 Cupriavidus sp. 05N39 | reverse complement strand
CAGGGGCGATGGTGTTACGGCAAAACGCCCATGCGCACCTTCCTCGACTCGCTGGAACTCGCCAAGGAGAAACTGATCCCGCATTGAGTCGCGCTTCTCGATTCAACAGCCCGACTATCTGTCAGATCGAGTCCCAGCTAATACATGATTCGCTTGTGCTTGATTTCGTCGCCCCCTCTCGAACTAGGTCATGGCAGTGCCCCGAGGCCACCGCTTTGGTGTCGGCCAACCACTCGGTAGCGCTTTTTCCYAACCTTGCCGCTTGGGCGGCGCGCTTGCGCTATCGCTCCAGCCGCAACTGGCAAATCGCCGCCTCTTCCTGGCCCGGCGCGAGCCAGCGCAACCCCATGCCGTGGTGGATAGCATTTGGCAGGCCGAGCCAGGGCTCTACGCAGTAGTAGTCGGCGTCGACGTGCTCCGACCATGTGGTGACGGCGAACCACGGTACGCTGCCAGGCGGGTCCAGGTCGATCACCAGCTTGCGGCCCTGAGGGGCAGCGGCGTTGGGCGGCATCGCCAGCGCACAGGCGCGCGGCGCGGCAAGCCGCGGCTGCAGGACGTGGAAGGTGTCTTGCAGGCGCAKGTCATCGAGCCGATACGCCGCGGCACCTGGGCCGCTGGATGCCGGCGAGCCATCCGCTCGCTGATGCATCAGGGTCGCGGCCGGCATGGCCAGCCCGGATGCCCCGCGCGCCTGGTTAGCGAGCGCGAAATAGAAATGATGGCCGGCGTAATAGGGCAGCGGCTGTGCACCGGCATTGCGTGTGCGCAGCGTGGCTTCGAGCCCGTCTTCGAGCAGGCGGTAGGCGACCTCGAAACTGAAATCGAACGGGTAGGAAGCGCGCGTCGCATCCGAGGCTTGCAGCTCCATGGCAATGCTGCGTCCCGGCTCGTGCCGCGTGACCGCGAAGGGCAGGTCGCGCGCAAAACCGTGGTTCGGCATGGCGCGCACGGCGCCGCTGGCGTCTTTCCAGGCGCCCTGCGCACCGTCGGCGAAGTGCCTGGCGATGAAGGGGAATAGCAGGGGATTTCCACCGCGAACGCGGGCGGGCTGGGACCAGTCGGCGTTGTCCGGCCAGTAGAGCATGTCCTCGCCGCGATGTACCCAGCGCACCAGGCGGCCGCCGAACTGCGGGGCGAGCAGAAGGAAACTATCTTCGTTTCCGACCCGGATCAATGCCTGGCCCTGGAAGCGGGTATGGGAAAGGGGTTGCATGCAGAGGTTCCGGCGAATGCATATCGCTGCATCATAGCCGCCATTGCGTTGTCCGCGTGGGCGTGCCGCCGGCCGGGCGTCCGGGATGCATAATCATATGGCACCGGCCCGGTGCCGGGCCGGTACGCAGCGCCCCCGGCAAGTGCATGCGTGGCATGCCAGGTCCCCGGCGCATGCCACGCGCAGCGGACGGTGCTCCACATTCAACTGGCCCGCTGGTGGCGTGAATGTTGCGTCGCAGCGCAGTGCTTTTCCCCCCCAGCGAAAGGAGCTTGTCATGGCCGAGTCCCTCAACAAGTCCAGCGCGCCCGCCGGCGATCCCGCCGCGGACTCCACCCCGACGAAGTTTTCCCACGTGCGCTCGCAAGACACCGCCTTCGTCGACCAGGGTTTGCGCGATTTTTTCCTCTATCGGGATCTTGGCATTGCCGAGGCCACCGGCGGCAAGCTGCTGGTGCAACTGGTCAAGGCCAACCAGCCGCCCGAGCAGGGCACAGGCTGGCATCGCCATGAGGCGCAGTTCCATGTGGTGCTGATGCTCAAGGGATGGGCGCGCTTCATGTACGAGGACAAGGAGACGCTGGTGGCGACCGGCGATTGCGTCCATCAGCGCCCCGGCATCACCCACTACCTGTTCGATTACTCGCCGGACATGGAGTACCTGGAGATCGTGGGGCCGGCCGACTTCGGTACGGTCGAGGTGGAAGGCCCATGCGCGGTGCCCGCGGTGACACCGTGGCCGAAGGACCGCGACGCCGCCTAGCCGGGCTGCCCTGGAAGCGCGGGGTGCGCTCACGGGCTCGCGCGTTTCATGCGCTCATGTGTACGGCGTTGCGCACCAGCGGATAGACCTGCGTTTCCCAGCGCTTGCCGTTGAATACGCCGTAGTGGCCAACTCCGGTTTGCACATGGTGCATGCGCATATAGGGACGCAGGCTGCCGCACAGTTCCTGCGCGGCCATGGTCTGCCCGATGGCGCAGATATCGTCGCGCTCGCCTTCCACAGTGAGTAGCGCCGTGYGGTGGATCGCGTTCGTGTCCACGCGGCGCCCGCCCACTTCAAGCTGGCCCTGCGCCAGCAAGAAGCGCTGGAACACCATGCTCACGGTTTCGAGATAGAACTCCGCGCTCAGGTCCATGGTGGCGAAGTATTCCTCGTAGAACACCTGGATCGCATCGGCGCGGGCGTGATCGCCGTGGGCGCGAAGGTCGTAAAGATCGCGAAACGCCTGCTGGTGGCGTTCATGGTTCATGCTCATGAAGGCGATCAGCTGCATGAAGCCGGGATAGACGCGGCGCATCGCGCCGGCGAAACGCAGCGGCACGTAGCCGGTGAGCGAATTCTCGAACCATTCGATGGGCTGGCTGGTGGCGAGCTCGTTGACCTTGGTCGGGTTGATGCGCGCGTCGATGGGGCCGGCCATCAGGATCAGGCTGGGCGGCTGGGCAGGGTCATTGTCTTCCGCCATCAGGGCCACCGCGGCCAGCGCCGCCACGGTGGGTTGGCAAACCGCCATCAAGTGCGTGCCGCCGCCGAGGACGTGGAGAAAATCGATCAGGTGATAGACGAACTCGTCAAAGCCGAAGCGCCCGTGCAGCAACGAGACGTCGCGCGGGTTGTGCCAGTCGGTGATGTAGACGTCGTGGTCGCGCAACATGGTCTGCACGGTGCCCCGCAGCAGCGTGGCAAAGTGGCCCGACATCGGCGCCACCAGCAACACGCGCGGCTGGCCGGAGACGCCATGCTTGCGAAAGCGCAGCAGCGAGCAGAAAGGCGTGCTCGCGACCACTTCCTCGGTCACCTGTAACGGCGTGCCGCTTACGGCGACGCTATCAATGCCAAAGGCCGGGCGATGATGCGTCAGCCGGCTCAGCGCGAGCACTTCGCAGGCGGCGCGCGTGGCGCGCATCGGCTCGCATCCCGAGAGCCGCGAGTTCACTGCCAGCGCCGACGCCACGAGGTCGGCGACGCTGCAGGCGGGGTGCATAAGGTCCGCATAGCTCTGGTACACCTGGTACAGCATGGCTCACCCCTTTTTATGCGTTGGCCTCATTAGCCGCAATATGCGTGCCACGGCGATGTGGCTGGCATGAGGCTTGCGGGCTTGCCCGTATGGTGCAACGGGGTGACCTGTTCTGGTTCGTTTGCGGCGAGAGCGCCGCGCATGGGCGAAGCTTGCTGGCCTTTGCCAAGATCGCCGCCTCTTGCTGGTGCGGCGCGTTGCACCGTGCCAGTGCGGCGCCGCTGGAGCGCGTCGGGGCATGAGCAGCCGCTTGCGATGTGCGTGTTCGTCATGTGGGTCGACTACCCCCGGTAGCCTGGCGAAGTACGTAGGCGCAATACAAATGTCATCGCCATGATGTAGTACAAATTCATAGTAGAAGCAGCAAGCGCAAAGCACATAGCACGACACTGCACCGAGAGATACGGGCGCACCGTTCACTGGCACACACAACGGCATTCGCCCGCCATGCAACGGCTTTTCCAGGTGGCAAGGAGGCGGGATGGCAAGGACGACACTGACCATCAGCAGCAAAACGTATTCTTCATGGTCCCTGCGGGGCTGGCTGCTGGCCCGGTTCGCGGGACTGGAGTTTGAAGAAGTGCTGGTACCGCCCGACGACGCCGCGGCGCGCGCGGAAATCCTGCTGCTGTCGCCCTCCATCCTCGTTCCCCGGTTGCTGCATCAGGGCGTGACGGTGTGGGATACGCTGGCCATTGCCGAGTATCTCAACGAAGTCAGTCCCAAGGCCGGCCTGCTCCCGGAGGAGCGCGCAGCGCGCGCGCATTGCCGCGCCATCTGCGGAGAAATGCACTCAGGCTTCGCTGCCATGCGCTCGGCGCTGCCGATGAACCTGAAGGGGCACTTTCCCGGCTTCAAGGTGTGGTCGCGCGCGCAAGCCGACATCGACCGCATTACACAGATCTGGACCGAGTGCCTCACACAGTATGGCGGCCCTTACCTGTTCGGCGAAAAACGCACTATGGCCGATGCGATGTATGCGCCGGTGGTGACGCGCTTTGTGACCTATGGGGTTATGCTGGATCCCGCGCCGGTGGAATACTGCAAGCAGATCCTGGCGATGCCGGAGTTGCAGGAATGGATCGCGGACGCCAGGAAAGAGCCCGATGAAATCAGCGAGCTGGAAGTGGAGTTCTGATTCGCAGGCGCTGGGGATGAAAAAGGAACGGGCAAAGAAGAAGAGGGTGCGCCAGGGCGCACCCTCATTGTTTTACACCGGCGCGGATTCGCTCGCGCGCGCCGCGAGAAAATGCTCGGCGTAGGCAAAGTACCAGTCCAGCGTCTCCGGGTTGGCCATGGCATCGCGATTGGCGATCTTGTCCGGAGCGTGGCCCAGCAGCAGCTTCTTGACCGGCACTTCCATCTTCTTGCCCGACAGCGTGCGCGGCACGCCGGGCACCTGCAGGATCTCGTTCGGCACATGGCGGGAAGACAGCGCGCTGCGGATGCGCGCGCGCATGATGTCACGCAGCGCATCGTCGAGCACCACGCCTTCGCGCAGCACCACGAACAGCGGCATGTAGGAGTCGCGGCCGAGGTACTCGAGATCCACCACCATGCTGTCGAGCACTTCCGGCAGATCTTCCACCACCCGGTACAACTCGCTGGTGCCCATGCGGATGCCGTGGCGATTGATGGTCGCGTCCGAGCGGCCGTAGATGATGGCGCCGCCATGCGCGGTGATCTTGATCCAGTCGCCGTGGCGCCAGACGCCGGGATAGGTATCGAAGTAACTGTCGCGGTAGCGCTTTCCGTCGGCGTCGCCCCACAGGAACAGCGGCATCGACGGCATCGGCGCCGCGCAGACCAGTTCGCCCACCTCTTCGGTCAGCGCGTGGCCGGCTTCGTCGAAGGCTTCCACTTTTGCGCCCAGGCAGCGGCACTGCATCTCGCCCGAGTAGACTGGCAGGATCGGGCAGCCCGCCACGAAAGAGCCTGCGAAGTCGGTGCCGCCGCTCATGGGCGCCAGCCAGATGTCGGCGCGCACGTGGCGGTAGATCCAATCGTAGGCTTCTGCAGGTAGCGGCGAACCGGTGGAGCCGAGCGCGCGCAGCCGGGACAGGTCGGCCAGGCGGGCCGGCTCGATGCCCGCCTTCATGCAACTGGTGAAGAACGCTGCGCCGGCGCCAAAGGCGGTGACGCCGGCGGCATCCACGAAGCGCCACAGCACCCCGGCGTCGGGCCAGACGGGGTTGCCGTCGTAGAGCGCGATGGTGGTGCCCAGCAGCAGCCCCGCTACCTGGGCATTCCACATGATCCAGCCGCTACTGCTGTACCAGTGGAAAACATCGTCCGGCCCGAGATTGTTGTGGAAGGCCATGAGCTTGAGCTGCTCGATGACGATGCCGCCGTGGCCGTGCACGATGGGCTTGGGCATGCCCGTGGTGCCGGAGGAGTAGACGATCCACAGCGGGTGGTCGAACGGTACCGGCTCAATCGCCAGCGGCACGCGATGTGCCAGTACGTCTTGCCACGCGTGGCGGTGCAGGCCGGGCGGCAGCGGGATCGTGCCTTCGCCGGGATTTCCCGCTGGCACCAGCACCAGGTCCGTGAGCGAGGGCAGGGCGGCGGCCAACTCGGCCAGTATCGGTGCACGGTCGTATGCCTTGCCGCCGTAGCCGTAGCCGTCCACGGCGATCAGCACCTTGGGTTCGATCTGGCGGAAGCGGTCGATCACCGCCACCTGCCCCATGTCGGGCGCGCAGCCCGACCAGATCGCGCCGAGGCTGGCGGTGGCCAGAAAGGCGACGACGGCGGCGGGGATGTTCGGCAGGTAGCCCGCCACGCGATCGCCGCGGGTGACGCCCATTTCGCGCAGGGCGTGCGCCAGCGAGGCTACCTGTTGTTCGAGCGCGTCCCAGCTAAGGTCCGTGACTTCAACGGATTCGCCGGCGTAGCGGATGGCCGCGCGCTGGCGGGCCGCGCCGCTGCCGGCATGGCGGAATACCTGCCGCACATAGTTCAGGCTCGCGCCCTCGAACCAACGCGCGCCGGGCATGGCGGCATTGCCGAGCACGCGCGCGGGCGACGTGTCGAAGCGCACGTCGAAGTAGGCGCGGATGGCGTCCCAGAAGGCCTCCAGGTCCGTCACCGACCACTGCCATAGCGCGGCATAGTCTGCGAAGGCGAGGCCGCGCTCGCTTTCCAGCCAGCGCATGAAGTGCGCGATGCGGCTTCCGTCGCGAAACGCCGGCGACGGCGTCCACATCAATTTTCCTTCTTCAAGGGTGGTCATGTCTGCTATGAAAAACGTGCGCAAATGTTCGCGTCGTTTCCTTCCCGCCCCGAGGCTCCTTGCTGGCCGACCTCGTCTCTGACGGACGTAACTTTCCCGTCTGCGATTGGCGACATGCCTCTCGCAGTGCGATTCGTTGCCGAATCACTCGCCACGGGTAGCGCAGTTTCGGTTGCGAGCCGTTCAAGGTTGATCGCTGCGTTGTGATCGCGGTCATGACTAATGCCGCAGGCCGGGCACACGACGCGACGCTCGCTAAGCGCAAGCTTGTTGAGCTTATTGCCACAGCAGGACATCAGTTTACTCGACGGAAACCAGCGATCGGCAAACACAAGGTGCGTGCCGTATCTCTTCGCCTTGTATTCCATTTGCCGGCGAAACTTACTCAGCCCCATGTCCGATAGTGAGCGTGCAAGACGCTCATTCTTGAGCATACCGCCGACGTTGAGATCCTCCAGGCCAATCGCTTGGTTTTCGCGGCATAGCCTGGTGGTTGTCTTGTGCAGGAAATCCTGCCTGATATTAGCGACGCGGGCGTGCAGGCGCGCCAGCCGTGCAGCACTGTCGATCTGGCCGGAAGACCGCGCCGGCTGTGGTTTGGCGTTCGGACGTAGCGGCCCAATGAAATCTCGGCTGAATGCCGCGCGCCCTGGCTTCGCCATCTCAATCTTCCGGAAAAGGCGTCGAGACCGAATCCGCAGGCGCCGTAGGGCTGCTTTCAACGGCTTTGGGCCCTCGAACGCTTCCCCCGTCGAAAGTGTGACGGCCGATTTGATCCCAAGGTCCACGCCAACCACGCCATTGCCGGTGCGCGGGACGAACGCCACTTCGTCCGCCACCTCTACCTGGACTGAGATGAACCAACGATCGGCTCGTCGGCTCACGGCGGCGCCGATTACTCGCCCGGGGAACCGCAGCGCCTCCCGCATGGCAACCCGCCCAATCAATGGCAGCACAACCGACTGTCCGTCAAACCTTACCTTATCGTTGGCGACGTAGAATCCGTCCTTGCATTGACCTTTCTTCTTGAACCTGGGGGCATGCGCTTTTATCCCCGACTTAATGTCAGAGAAGAACTTCGACCAGGCCTTTGATAGATTAGCGAATGGTTGGGCGTGCGCGTCACGATGGATGTCGGTCATCCACGGGTACTGCTGATACTTGATGGCGTTAAAGGACTTCTTCAGCGCCATTGCGCTCGGCTTACCACCGGCCGCGCGTTGGCGGTGCCATTCTGCCAACGCCCAGTTCCATACGAAACGCGCGCACCCAGCCGCCCTCACGAAGTAATCGACTTCGCGCTGGCTGGTCACAAGTTCGATCGTATGGGCTAGCAGCATTGGCAGCGGCCTTTGTGTTCCTTGTCGCGGCTTAAGAGCGCACGCTGGGCGTGCACAATTATGCACCTATCGGCACGTTCACGCTATCTGGAGACCATCTCCTCCCCGGATCAGTCTGCGCGGACGTGCGGATGGGTTGCGATGCGATGCATGTGCGATGCATGGCGATACGAGTTGGGGCCGCGCAACTCGTATCGCCACCCCGGAAAACGTGATCTTACATGCAGTCCGCCATCACGCCTTGGACCGGGCCTCGAACAGCGAGTCCCAAAGGCCATCGACGCGTGCCTTGACGGCGGCATCCATCTGGATCGGGCGGCCCCACTCGCGGGTGGTTTCGCCGGGCCATTTGTCGGTGGCGTCGATGCCCATCTTCGAGCCCAGCCCGGATACCGGCGAGGCGAAGTCGAGATAGTCAATCGGCGTGTTCTCCACCAGCACGGTATCGCGGGCGGGATCGACGCGCGTGGTGATGGCCCAGATAACTTCCTTCCAGTCGCGCACGTCGACGTCGTCGTCCACCACCACGATGAACTTCGTATACATGAACTGGCGCAGGAAGCTCCAGACSCCGAACATCACGCGCTTGGCGTGGCCGGCGTAYTGCTTCTTCATGCGCACCACSGCCATGCGGTAGCTGCASCCCTCGGGCGGCAGGTAGAARTCSGTGATTTCCGGGAACTGCTTYTGSAGCAGSGGCACGAAGACYTCGTTMAGCGCCACGCCMAGCACGGCCGGCTCGTCGGGCGGCTTGCCAGTGTAGGTGGAGTGGTAGATCGGATCGCGCCGCATGGTGATGCGGTCGATGGTGAAGACCGGGAACCAGTCCTGCTCGTTGTAATAGCCGGTGTGGTCGCCGTACGGACCTTCCAGCGCGTGCTGGTAGCCGGAAGGGTGGTTCGGGTCGGGCTGGATATGGCCTTCCAGCACGATCTCGGCCGAAGCCGGGACGCTCAGTTCGGACAGCGTGGGCGTGATGCAGCCGGCCAGCGCGGTGCGGCTGCCACGCAGCAGTCCAGCGAACTGGTATTCCGACAAGGTGTCCGGCACGGGCGTGACGGCGCCAAGGATGGTGGCCGGGTCCGCACCAAGCGCCACCGCGATCGGGAATGGCTTGCCGGGGTTGGTCAGCGCATGCTCGCGGAAGTCCAGCGCGCCGCCGCGATGCGCCAGCCAGCGCATGATGACCTGGTTGCGGCTGATGACCTGCTGGCGGTAGATGCCCAGGTTCTGCCGCTTCTTGTGCGGGCCCTTGGTGATCACCAGGCCCCAGGTGATCAGCGGCGCCGCGTCTTCCGGCCAGCATGTCTGGATGGGCAGGCGCGCCAGGTCCACGTCATTGCCTTCCCAGACCACCTCCTGGCAGGCCGGGCTACCGACACGCTTGGGCGCCATGTCCCACACGGACTTGGCCAGCGTGAACAGCTTGCCGGCTTCGCGCAGGCCGCGGGGCGGTTCGGGCTCCTTGAGCGCCGACAGGACACGGCCGATATCACGTAGATCGGCCAGGCTTTCGGCGCCCATGCCCAGCGCCACCCTGCGTGTCGTACCGAACAGATTGGCCAGTACGGGGACGCTATAACTCTGTCCAGGCCTCCGGGGATCGCTCGGGTTTTTGAACACGACTGCCGGTCCGCTTGCCCGCAACAGCCTGTCGCAGATTTCGGTCATTTCGAGGTTGGGCGACACCGGCGCATCGATCCGTTTCAGTTCGCCAAGGCCTTCCAGCTGGCCGATGAAATCGCGCAAGTCGTTGTATTTCATAGTGAATTCTAGTGGTGTACAGGCGACGGAGCGCGCCTGTCCTGGCAAGTCATATGCTTCTATCTACACATTGGTGCGATGAGGCGCAAAAAAATCATCCTCATTTGCATCTCCAAATTGTAAATTTTTTGACACCGCCGCGGTCGGCCGCGATGGCCTCCATGCATTGCCAGTGCTGACTTTCCCAGAATCGGGGGGTGGTGAAAGTGCGTCAAAGAGCCTTGTTACATATAACCAAAAGATTGGTTAATTGAAATTGTTATTCTTGACGATGTATAAAAGGGTTTCTACAATCCGTTTCTGCTCGTTGGAGTGTTGCGGTGCAGCACATTTTTTTGCGCCCTGTCAAGGGGTTAGTGAAGAATCATCCATATCCGATCATATGAGCGGATCCGTCAGAGCAGGACGGGTCCGGTCGATCGCCCCGGCGCTGGCCGGGTGCTTTGAGTAGTTCGCGGCAGGGCAGGCTCCCCCAAGAGCCTACCTTGTTTCTCGTTGGGCGCATGGGGAGCGCTCACCAACAGGTGCTGGACGTCATTGCTAGGCGGCGCGGCATCCTTACTTGAATACGCGGTCAACGGACGTGCGGCGCAACAACGCGGCGCGAAGCGGACGGCGGATGGAGGTAAGTATGAGTGGTTGGAAAACCCTTCATCTTCCCGGAGTCGGGCGGGCATTGCAGGTCCGTTTCAGACAACCGGTACCCGGAGTGAATCGGGCATTGCAGGTCCGCCTCGCGCATCCGGTCGCTGGCCGCGCCTTACGGAGCGGTCGCGCAACATTGAAATATGCCCTGAACAGTCTCGGGGTGTTGTCTGCAGTCGCAGCTGTATCGCTATCGGTCAGCCAGGAGTGGCGTACGGCCCTCGCTGGCGCGCTGGCCGGCGAGGAAGCGCCCGCGGTACTGATGGAAGCGGCGGTGCCTGCCAGTACGGCCGACGTGGCCGCGGCCAAGATCGGTCTGGCGCCGGCCAAGCCCGTGGGTCTGCCCACGGTGTCCGGCACCGACGACTGGGGCCAGCCGGCCGGCAAGGTGCCCTCCGTGGCCCACCTGGCCGCGCAGATCCCGGCGCAGCGCGTGGCGCTGGATGCACGCAACCCGGCTACGCTGGGCAGCGCGCGCGAGCAGGCAGTCGTGGCTGAGTACATCGCACGCAAGTACCGCGTGGCGGCGCAGGCAACCGCGCAGCTGGTGAAGGCCGCGTACCTGACCGGGCGTGAGGTTGGCATTGATCCGCTGCTGATCCTGGGCGTGATCGCCATCGAGTCCAGCTTCAACCCGTACGCCGAGAGCGGCGTGGGCGCGCAGGGCCTGATGCAGGTGATGACCAAGGTCCACCAGGACAAGTACGAGGCCGTGGGCGGCGTGGCAGCCGCGCTCAACCCGTACGCCAATATCAAGATCGGCGCGCTGGTGCTGAAGGACTGCATCGCCCGCGCGGGTTCGCTGGAAGGCGGCCTGAAGTACTACGTCGGCGCAGCGACCACCAACACCGACGGCGGCTATGGGGCTAAGGTGCTGGCAGAGCGTGCCCGCCTGCGTCAGCTGCCGGGCGTACGCAGCGTCACGGCTGAGCCCGTGGCTGCCAAGCCGGAAGTGACTACCGACGCCAAGTCGCAGGCAGAGCACCATCAAGGTACGGCCAGCGACAAGCTGGAAGCCGCCGGGAACGTGCCGAGAAGCGCCTGATACGCACCGGCGGCGGCCTGGACGGCTGCTGCTTGCCGGCACGCGCGAGAAGGCGCCTCCGGGCCCGCCAGGACAAGACGGAGCCGGCAAGCAGAAAAAAAGCACCCACAGGGGTGCTTTTTTTCGTTTGGGTCTCGTTTGTGCATCCCTCAGGCGAAGAACTTGCCCAGTCGCGCCATGGCTTCCTCGATGTTCTCCATGGAGGTCGCATACGAGATCCGGATATAGTCGCTGGCCGTATAGGGACCAAAATCCTGACCCGGTACCATGACCACGCCCGCATCGCGCAGCATGGCCTGGGTCAGGGTGTCGGCGTCGCCCGCGGCGGGGTGGTTGACGCCCCGGCAGTCCGCATACACGTAGAAAGCGCCATCCGGCTTGACYGGCACCCGCAGGCCGAGCGATTCCAGCGCCGGCACGATGGCGTCGCGGCGGCGATGGAATTCGGCCTTGCGTGCGTCATAGATGGCCAGCGCTTCGGGGGAGAAACAGGCCAGCGCCGCGTGCTGGGCCACCGCCGAGGCGCAGATAAACAGATTCTGCGCCACTTTCTCGAAGGCATTCACCAGTTCGTCCGGCACCACCAGCCAGCCTAGGCGCCAGCCGGTCATATTGAAGTACTTGGAGAAGCTGTTGACGGTGATCACATCGTCGTCCAGGCTCAGCGCCGATACCGGCGGCGCGTCGTACGACAGGCCCTGGTAAATCTCGTCGACGATGGCGAAGCCCTGGCGGGCGCGTACGGCCCTAAGGATGCGCGCCAGCTCATCCGGCAGGATCGAGGTGCCGGTGGGGTTGGAGGGCGAGGCCAGCAGCACGCCACGGGTCTGCTCGCCCCAGTGTGCTTCCACCTGCGCGGCCGTGAGCTGGAAGCGCTGGGCCGGGCCGCTCGGGATCATCCTGGCACGGCCGTCGAAGGCTGCGACGAAATGGCGGTTGCAGGGATAGCTGGGGTCCGGCATCAGCACCTCGGCGCCGATCTCCACCATCACGGCGCACGCCAGCAGCAGCGCGCCCGAGGCGCCGGCGGTGACTATCACGCGGCGCGCCGGGATGTCGATCCCGTACATGGTCTTGTAATAGCCGGCGATGGCCTCGCGCAGCGGCGCGATGCCCAGCGCGCCGGTGTACTGGGTGACGCCCCGGCGCATGGCCGCCTCGGCCGCCCGCACGACTGGCTCGGCGGCGGTGAAGTCGGGCTCGCCAATGCCCATGTGGATGATGTGGCGCCCGGCACGCTCGAGTTCGGCGGCCTGCTTGGCCAGCTCCATCACGTGGAAGGCATCGATATTGGCAAGTCGGGAGGCGGTGGCGAGGCGCTGCATGTCCATGGCGGGAATAGGCTTGGTGGGCTGGGTTCGGGGAGGAGGTGCGAAGTTAAAGCGGAATTAAGCCGAGTTGATCGGCGTAGAAGTAAAAACACCCGCCGGAGCGGGTGTCTGAACGGCAAGCCTGGCGCCGTGAACGGCGCAGGTTGCCGTCGCTCAGCGTCGGGCGGCCAGTTCGGGCGCGCGCACCTTGGCGGCCAGCTTGTCCAGCACGCCGTTGACGTATTTATAGCCTTCCACGCCGCCGAAGGTCTTGGTCAGTTCCACGGCTTCGTTGATGACAACCTTGTACGGGATGTCGACGCAGTGGATCAGCTCGTAGCTGCCGATCAGCAGGGCAGCGCGCTCCACCGGCGACAGCTCGGCCACCGGGCGGTCCAGGAAAGGCTCGAACGCACCGGTCAGCCTGGTTTCTTCGCGGATGGCGCCATTGAGCAGGGCGTCGAAGTGCTCGCGGTCAGCCTTGTTGAAGCCTTGGGCGTCGTGCAGATGGGCCTGGATCGCATCGGTATCGTTGCGATTCAGCAGCCACTGGTACAGGCCCTGCAGTGCGAGTTCGCGCGAGCGGCGGCGCGCGCTCTTGGGCGCTGCCTTGGGCTCGGACTTGGCGGCGGGCTTGGCGCCGGCGTCGTCCGCCGGCTTGCCGGCGGGGTTGCTGCTATCGGGCGCGTCACTCATCGTCGTCCTCGTCTTCATCCTCTTCCTGGCCGCGCAGCGAATCCAGCGCGGAGACCAGGTTTGCCATTTCCACCGCGGCGCGGGCACAATCGCGGCCCTTCTCGCGGGTGCGGGCGTGAGCCTGGGCGTCGGTGTCGACGGTCAGGATGCCGTTGGAGATGGGCACGTTGAAGTCCAGTCCGACGCGGGTGATGCCGGCGCCGGATTCGTTCGAGACCAGCTCGAAGTGGTAGGTCTCGCCGCGGACCACCGCGCCAAGCGCGATCAGTGCGTCGAACTGGCCGCTTTCGGCCATCTTTTGCAGTGCCAGCGGAATCTCGAGGGCGCCGGGCACGGTCACCACCAGGGTGTCCTCGCCTTCGATGCCCAGCTTTTCCAGTTCGGCCACGCAGGCTTCGCGCAGTTCGTCGCAAACCGGCTCGTTGAAGCGCGCTTGCACGATGCCGATGCGCAGGCCTTCACCTTCGAGGTTGCTGGGATAGAAACCGTGATCCATCTTGTGTTCTCCTGGGTTCGGGGTGGCGGCCGGCGATAGGATTGCGGCCGCCGGATATCCGGTAGTTCAGTTTGCCTGGCCGCCGCTCATGGGCTGGTAGCCAGTCACTTCAAGGTCATAGCCGGTCATGCTCGGCATTTTTAGCGGGGAAGCCAGCACACGCATCTTGCCCACGCCGAGATCCTTGAGGATCTGGGCGCCGGTGCCATAGGTGCGCAGGTCCGGCTTCACACGGGGGCGATTCTGCGGGGCATCAAGGGCCGAGAACTGCGTGAACAGCTGCTCCGCCGTGTCCCCGCAGTTCAGCAGCACCATCACGCCGTGATCGGCCTGGGCGATGGCCTCGAGCGCGGCGGGCACGCTCCACGAATGCGTGGTGCGCGACACTTCGAGCAGGTCCAGGGTGGACAGCGGCTCGTGCACCCGCACCAGCGTTTCGCGGTCGGGCTGCGGCGCACCCTTGACCAGCGCCAGGTGCGCGCGGCCGCTCGGCTTGTCGCGATAGATGATGCTGTTGAAGGTGCCGTAGGGCGTTTGCATGGTGCGCTCGCCGGCGCGCTCGATAATGCTCTCGGTGCGGCTGCGGTAGTGAATCAGGTCGGCAATGGTGCCGATCTTGATGTCATGCTCCTGCGCGAACTCGACCAGGTCGGGCAGGCGCGCCATGGTGCCGTCGTCCTTCATGATCTCGYAGATCACGGCAGCCGGCGTAAGGCCGGCCAGGGCGCCCAGGTCGCAGCCGGCCTCGGTATGGCCCGCGCGGATCAGCACGCCACCGGGCTGGGCCGTCAGCGGGAAGATATGGCCGGGCTGGACCAGGTCTGTGGCGCGGGCGTCCTTTGCCACGGCGGCCTGCACGGTACGGGCCCGGTCGGCTGCCGAAATGCCGGTAGTGACGCCCTCGGCCGCTTCGATCGATACCGTGAAGTTGGTGCCGTGGACGGTGCCGTTGCGGCTGACCATGGGTTGCAGCTCAAGCTGGCGGCAGCGCTCGGCGGTCAGCGTCAGGCAGATCAGGCCGCGGCCATACTTGGCCATGAAGTTGATCGCCTCCGGTGTGACGAAATCGGCAGCCAGCACCAGGTCGCCCTCGTTCTCGCGGTCTTCCTCGTCAACCAGGATAACCATGCGGCCGGCACGGATTTCGGCAATGATTTCTTCTGTACGGGCGATTGTCATGGCATGCAGGCTGGAAAGCGGGCTGAGGTTGGGGCTGGAATTCTGGCTGAATTTCGGGCGGGATGGCTTGCTGGCCGGCTGTCGGCACCGGCTCGCCGGGACCCGCCTTGGGGGGAAACCGGCCGGCCGCGGCAGCGGTCTGGCCCAATATTGTACGTCAACCGCGCGCCGCAAGGCGCGCGCTGCCCCCCGGGGACTTCCCGGTGGCGGTTGGCGCTTGGGGTGCGTGGCAATGGCGGCCGGCTAGCGGCGCCTGGAAGAGCGCATATCAGGCGGCTTTCGGCGCGCTCAGCATGCGTTCCACGTACCGTGCGATCAGATCGATCTCCAGGTTCACGCGCGCGCCGGGCTTGAGATCCTGCAGCGTGGTGACCTCGATCGTGTGGGGGATCAGGTTGATCGAGAAGGTGCAGCTGTCCTGCTCGTCAATGACCTTGTTGACCGTGAGCGATACGCCGTTGACTACCACCGACCCCTTGTAGGCCAGGTAGCGTCCGAGCTCGCGCGGGGCGCGCACGCGCAACTCGTGGGATTCGCCTACCGGAGCGAAGTGCGTGACTTCGCCTAGCCCGTCGACATGGCCGGATACCAGATGGCCACCGAGACGGTCGGCCAGGGTCAGCGCCTTTTCCAGGTTGACGCGGCCTGGCTTGTCGAGGCCGGCGGTCTTGTCGAGTGACTCACGCGATACATCCACGTCGAAGGCGTCTCCGTCCAGCGCGATCACCGTCATGCAAGCGCCCTGGATGGCGATGCTGTCACCCAGGATGACATCGGACAGGTCAAGCCCGGGAGCGCGGATGCGCAGGCGCACGCCGGCGTCGGCTGCGGCTTCGCTGGCACCCAGCGGGGAAACGGATTCGATGCGGCCGACGGCCGCGACAATGCCAGTGAACATGGTCGGTGCGAAATGCGATGGGAAAACACGCATGCTAGCAGGTGCGGCGCCAGTTCGTATTTGCCCGCGGCTTCCTGTCGGGGGGGGCGGCAGGCGGTCAGGCGTGGTCGGCGCGGCGTGCGATCAGCCGCAGGTCTTCCCCGATCATGCGTACGTCGTGCCAGCGGAAGGCCGCGGCGTCCTGCAGCCGTGCCAGGGGCGGCAACTGGAACATGCCTTGCGCATCTCCCAGCAGCTTGGGCGCCAGGTAGACCAGCAGTTCGTCGGCGCAATGCTCGCGGATCAGCGAGCCGTTCAGCTTGAACCCGGCTTCCACATGCAGCTCGTTGACGCCGCGCCGCCCAAGTTCTTCCAGCATGTGGCGCAGTTCCACCTTGCCGTGCGGATTGGGCAGCACCACCACCTCGGCGCCGCGAGCCTCCAGCGCGCGCCGGCGCGCGCCGTCGTCGAATGCGCAGAACACCAGCACCGGCTTGGCAAAATCGCCGGTGTCCGGTGTCAGCAGGCGTGCGTCCAGCGGGATCTCCAGCCGGGAGTCCACCACCACGCGCTGTGGCTGGCGTGGCGTGTCCACGGCGCGCACATTCAGCTGTGGGTTGTCGTCGCGCACGGTGCCGATGCCGGTGAGGATGGCGCTTGCGCGCGCGCGCCAGGCATGGCCATCGTCGCGTGCCGCCTGGCCGGTAATCCACTGGCTGGTGCCATCGTGCAGCGCGGTACCGCCGTCGAGCGAGGCGGCAACCTTGATCCGCACCCAGGGCAGTCCGCGCGTCATGCGGTTGACAAATCCGATATTGAGTTCGCGGGCTTCTTTTTCCAGGAGCCCGCAGCGCACGTCCACGCCGGCTTCGCGCAGCCGTTGCAAGCCGCGGCCGGAAACGGTGGGATTCGGGTCTTCCATGGCCGCTACGACGCGCGCGATGCCGGCGCGCACCAGCGCATCCGCGCAGGGCGGCGTCCGGCCAAAATGGCTGCAAGGCTCCAGCGTGACGAAGGCCGTGGCGCCGGCCGGATCGTTGCCGCGCGCGGCGGCGTCCTTGAGCGCCTGTATCTCGGCGTGATCCTGTCCGGCGGGTTGCGTGAAGCCCTGGCCGATGATCTTGCCGTCCTTGGACAAAACGCAGCCAACGCGCGGATTGGGCGTGGTGGTGTACATGCCTCGCGCAGCTAGCGCGAGAGCTTGTGCCATGGCTGCGTGGTCGGTATCGGAGAACATGAGGCCTGGTGCTTCCTGCCGCGCGGGCGGCGAGTTGAGGTTGGTTTCAGTCTTCAAGTGTCAGGGCGGCGGGGGGCTGGTCGGGACCACCGCAATCGGTATCCTGGCCCGGCGTGCACAGGCGGATGCGACCGTGGGCACCGAGCCTTAGTTGCCGCTGTTCACCCTGGCAGGTCACGGTGAAGGTGGCGGCGAGGAAACCGCCTTGCTCTGAGCGAGAGTATCCCACAGCTGCCATGTGCAGCGTATGGTTGCCTTGCGTGGTCGAACGCAGTGCGATGCGCAGGCAGGCGCTGTGCAGTTCGACCATGGCCAGCAAGTCGCCATCGTGCCGGTCAGGCCCGTCGGTGCCGGAGGGCGGCAGTGTCAGGCGCCAGCCCTGGTCCAGCGTTGCCGCGCCGGGCAAGGGCGCCAGCAATACGTCCGCGCGCCGGGCAACGGCGGTGGCGCGCGCGAGTGCCAGCGAGCCGGCGAGCCGGTCGGCCGCCAGTACCACCTGCTGCCGCGCCAGCAAGCGCTGCCAGGACGGGTAGGCGAATGCCACGAGCATGGACAGCACGGCCAGGCAGGTCAGCAGTTCGGCGAGTGTTGCGCCGCCGCTTCGATGCCGGCGGCCATGCGAAGGCCGATGCCCCGGCATGTCAGCAAGCCCGCGGCAGCGGCACCGGCTTTGCCGCCAACGCGGGCTGCGCAAGCCACTCGCCGGTACTACGCAGAATCAGCGTGCCGCATGACGCGTCCGGCGCCTGGGGCACGGCGCGCAATTCGACGCAGCGCTCCAGCCCGCCGCTCGGGCAGGCGCTGGCGTTGATCCAGTGACGCGGGCGCGCCGGCGGCGCTGGCACGGGCAGTGGCCATTTGCCGGCTACCACCGCGCCGCCGGGTTCACTCGCGAAGCTCACGGTGGCCAGCGCGTGGCGCTCCAGTTCCAGCATCGCGCCAAGCATGGCGCTGCGCGCCTCGGCGCGCCAGCCTCGCTCCATATGCCGATGCCAGGCAGGCACGACCATCGCCGTGAGGATGGTCATCACCGTCAGCGTGACCAGCATTTCGAGCAGGGTGAATCCGGGCGGGCGAGGGTGGTGCGTCATGCGCATTCTCCATGGCGGCCGCCGGCCGATGCGTGGGAGCGCACCCGGTTTCCGGCGATTGATTGGGGGCACGTACCTGGCCACGTGCCGGGTGGCGGTTTTGGCAAGGGGTGGCTCATGGCGAGCCGGAGCGGATCAGTTCGCGCCAGCTAAGGCGGCCGGTGCGGCGGCTGGCGACAGTGCGGTTATGCGGGACGGCACGCCCATGCTCCAGGGACCAGAGCGTGAGCGCTACGGCCTCGCGTGAGGCGATCCCGGGCTGTGGGGATCGTTCGGGTGGTAGCGGCACGCGGCCAAGAACGACCGCCGCATGGGCACCCGCGTCCAGCCCGGTCGTTGCATAAATTAGGGGGCCTCCGGCATGCTCGCTGATGGTGGATTCGCCGCTCAACGCATGAATCAGGTAAATGCGCTGATGTGCATCGGGCGTGCGCGTCACCACGCCGAGGTAGCCCGGATCGGCGGGAATGAGCCGGTCCAGCCGTTCGCCGGGGTTGGGAAAGGTCAGGTGCCAGCCTGCCGTCGCTGGCTGACCGGGGCGGTCTGCTTCGCGGGGCTGGCGGCGCAGCACGACGCCGTCTCCGCGGGAGTGGGCCGCGACGCGCGCAGCCCCGGCCCCGGCGTCGCCCGCCTCCGCGAGGGCGGCGCTGTCGAAGACAGCGGCAATGTGATTGCCGCTGCCGTACACCGCGAGGTGGCCTCCGGGAGCGGCGATCAGGACGGGTGCCGCTGCCGTTGCCGTGCCGCTCGGCCATGGCAAGGAATTCTCCACGCGGTGGATGCAGCGAACGCGCTGGCCGCTATCGTGCCATGGCGCCGCGCCACGCAGGTCGTAGCGCCAGAGCCTGCCGATGGCATCCACGGCATAGGCTGCCACGGCCATGCCGGAAGCGTCCGGCAAGACGCTCGCCGCCAGCAAGGCGGGGCGGGCGCCGGCGACCCCGCAACCGTGGTCAGGCAGGTGTAGCCGCGGTATCGCATACCGCCCATGCCACGGGGCGCGGGTGGGTTTGTCCAGCGGCAGCAGGGCGAGGCCTGCCTGCCGCGCGGATGGATTGCGATGTGGCCCGCCGGACGGGAGCTTGCCGTCCGGCGCGGCGGCCAGCGTAGCCATGGCATACCAGCGCCCACCTTCAGGTGTGGCTAGCGCCAAGGCGCGGACAGGCCCGGCAGGCGCCAGCGGCAGCGTGCCGGAAGCCGTGGTTTCCCAGAGCAGCGCCGCCGGAGGCTGGGCGGCATGGTCGGAGATGCTGCTGATGTCGAGGGCGAACACGCTTGCCCGCGCTTCCTCGCCGGGCGGGTTGGCCGGCACGCCACATAGCAGGACGGTGCGCCAGCGCCCGGGTTCCAGCGCCACGTCCGCCGCTTCAGGGTAAGGGCACGGCGCAACGGGCGCGGTGACGGCCCGAGCCGGGCTTGCCGTCCGCGATGCCCAGCCGGCGGCCTGGCTCAGCAAGCTGCGCGGCAGGAATGCGAGCACTTCCTTGCCGGATCTCGCCTCGAACGCGTGCAGCAAGCCGTCGCGCGTGCCCAGCCAGACCAGCGCCGGGCGCGCGCTGTGCAACGCGGCGAAATCCGCGTGGCCGGGCCGGCCGGGCAGCCAGGAGGGCGGCGGAACCATTACCGGTGGCGTGCCGGCCGGGCGCCCCAGTCGTCCGGTCCCGGACACCGGTGACTTCGGCACTGCCGGGTCCGGCGCCTGGCGTGCGCCACGCAAGCGTGCCAGCCGGTCCCGGCCCTCGCCGTCGTGAGGCCCTTCGGAGCCGGCTCGATCGAGCAGAGCGCGCGTCAAGGTATCCAGTGCTTCCCATTGCAGCGGAGCTAGTCGCGTCGGCGTTTCGTCGGAGCCGGCGAGCGCCGTCAACAAGCGGCGCGACTCGGGATCGCGCATGTCGAGCAGTGCGCCCGCCTCCCAGGCCGGCGGCGGTAACGCTTGCGCTACCTCGTGCTCGCCCGATGGAAGTGCCAGGCTGCGCAGGCGGCCGCTCCAGGCATGGATGCCAGGCTCCGCGACGTAAGCGTCCGCGCCCCGCGCCGCGCCGGTACACGGCAGCCACGCGGGGAGGGCAATCAGCGCGATGCAACACCGGGCGAAGAGGGTCATGGCTGGAACTCGCTTTGCAGCAAGCTGCGTACCGCGATGTCTCTTCCCCTGCCGAGCGCCGTAATGCGAAAGCGCAGCCGCGGTCCCGCGCCAGCCGCATAGTCCGCTCCCAGCCATTCGCCGGGCGGGCGCTCGTGCAGTAGTTCCACGACATAGCGTGGCAAGGTGTCGACGCCTGCCGTTCCGGCCGGCAAGCCGGGCAAGGTGGTGCCGCTGAAGGTGCCCAGCGCAACGCCGGTGGCCTCATCCGGCCGGCGCGCCGCGAGCCATTCCTCCCACGGCGGCGGAGAGTTCGCCGCAGGCCGGCACAGCCCCAGTTGCGCTCCGATGCCGCACCGGCCAGGCGGCGGCCACGCGGCAAGGCGCGCGTCGGCCCCGGCAGCGCCGGCGCGCAGCGCCTCCAGCAGTTCCGCTTCCGCATCGAGCAATGCCGTCTCCGCCGCGCGAAAGGCGATTTCGCGTTCCAACTGATATGTGGTCACTTGACGGCTGGAGAGCAGGAAATGCAGGCCGGCCAGCGTGGTGGCAACCACAAGCAGCAGCATCGTGGCTGTCAGCAGCAGTGTGGTGCTTCCGCCGGCACGCTTGCGGTGCACTGTGGCAACGCGCTGCATTGGCACGCCTGGCGTCCATGCCGGATTCAACATAGCGTTTCCATGCAAGGGCTTGCATTGCGCAGCCGCACGGATGTCGAGAACACGCGGCGCATCAAGGTGGACCCGGGAGGGGGATCGAAGACGAGGTCGCCGCCATGCGCGCCCGGCCCCGGCGGCGGAAACAAGACAAGCGCGGCGGCCGCGGCAGCCCGCGGCAACGGGCGTTCGCCACGCAGCACCAGTGCCACCTGGACTACCCGCACCTCGTGCCAGGCCGCTTCACCCCTGGCGCGGATCTCCTCGGCCCGCAGGAACATATCGGCCTTGCCGTCGCCATCGGTATCGATGCCGTAGCGCAACTGCATTGTCTCCAGGCCGCGCACCAGCGYGCCGGAAGTCCAGTTGCCCTGCTGCACCCGTCCGTCGCGCCGRCTGGAATAGCGGCACAACAGTTGCGGCTCGCCATCGGCACCGTTGGCTACATAGAGCAAGTTCGCGCCGGCATAGGTACCGCCGCTTCCGATGGCATCGCCGCCGGCGCTGGCAGCCGGGAGCGCATAGCCGCTGCAGTCGGTCATGGTCTGGTCGGGCAGCGTGGGATCTTGCGCGCGCCCACTGCCGCTGAAGCGCACCAGCAGCGCGTCGCTGCCATTGACACCGCGGCGCGCGCAGGTGGGTTGCGCGGCAATGCCGGGCTGGCCGCAATCGTCGCGCCCGGACAGCGCCGGTGGCGTGTCGGGCAGGGCGGTTGCACCAGGCGGCCGCCAGCCGCCGTGCCGGATCAGGTGGGAGACCACGGCAATGGCACGCTGGCCCCGCTCCTCCAGCAGCACAAGGTCGACCGCGGCGCGGTAGGCGACTTGTACCGCGTGGAAAGCCGACGCAGCCAGCGCGCCTGCGAGCATGCCAAGCGCAAGTCCGATCATCAGTTCGATCAGCGAGAAGCCTCGCGGGCGCTTGGGACGCGTGTCGCTCCAGATGCGGATGCCGTGCCTGCAAAGGCGTCTCATGGCCTGATCCACAGCGCGACGGCGCGCAATGCAGCTTCGTCGTCCGGGCTAGCGGAACGAGGCAGCGGCCCCACGACCGCCAGCTTCCGCCCGGGTGCGCAACCCGGCAGGCCATGCTCCGTGCCCGCCGGAGCGAGCGACCGGCACAGTTGCAGATGAGGCGCGCCGATGCCGCGGGCGTGCAGCGGCGACAGCGCCAGGCGGGGATCCTCCAACTCCGCCAGTTCAGCGGCGGCACGCGTCGCGTGCCCGATGTCTTCATAGTGGCGCAGCGCGCCGAGCGCGACAGGTGCGAGCGTGGCAAGCGGAAGCATGCCGATCGCGAGGAGCGCCAGGGCGGTGAGGGACTCGACCAGGAGGTAGCCGCCTGTCGGGCGGCGCACGGCAACGCGTCGCCTGGCCCGCGTGTTGCGCGGAACCGGCATGGCGGTCAGGGCAGCATGGAGGATCGGCACGGCACGCTCGCAAGTTGGGCAGAGGTGCCGACGATAACGTCAAACAACGGGGTGAAACGTTGCGGATTGTGCTGACTACGGTGCGTATGAGCGGACTGGCGAGAATCATCCGCTTGCGCGCCTTCGTACTACGCCTTGCAAGCCGTCGGCTGGGCTGTATCGGGAGTGCAGACGCGGACCCGGCCTAGCTGGCTGACGTCGATGAGGCGAGTCTGACTGTCGCTGCCGAGCGTCACCAGGATCTGCGCCGACATCATGGCGTCGGTCAGTGTGCGGGTGTAGCCCACGGGGGAATAGGAGAGCACGCTGACCTGCGGCGTTCCGGTGAAACTGATGGTGAGGTTGCGTGGCAGCTGGGCATGTTGCAGCAGGATGGTCTGGCCCGACGAGCAGTCGGCGCTGCGGGCGGGGTTCAGGCATACCGTCCAGCCGTTCTGCCAGTCGTTGTTGACGGGCGCGACCGTGACCCAGGTATTGTGCGAGATGGCATTGGCGCGTGCGGTGCCCAGCGCGGACGCGAGCGCCCCTGCCTCGGCATTCAGCGCGTTGCGCTGCATGAAACCCGTAAAGCTGGGCATGGCATAGCCAACCAGGATGGTCATCACGACTATGGTGGTCAACAGCTCGATCAGGGTGAAGCCGCGCGATGGGCGGGCGGGGCGGACGCGCGTCATTGGCAAGCCTGTGGCAGGTTGGTGAAGCTCGATACATTGCTGACCAGGATGCCCTGTTCGCCAGTGCTACGCAGCAGCAGCGTGCCGCATGTGGCGTCAGTCAGCCTGGGGACGGCATTGACCTGCACGCATTCATTGAAACTGAGCGCGCCGCACGCCAGGGCGGATAACGTATAGAGATTGCTGTTGGACTGCAGGGGGAAGCCCTGCCATCCCTTGGTCGGATCGGCGGAATCCGCATACGTGTTGAATTGCCCGTAATGGCGCTCGAGCGCCTGCATGGCATTGAGCATCGCCGCCTTGGCTTCCGCACGCCGGCCGCGTGCAACGTACTCGGTGTAGTTCGGATACGCAATCGCCGCCAGGATGCCGATGATGGTGACGATGATGAGCAGCTCCATCAGCGTGAAGCCGCGTACCGCACGCCTGCGCCAGTTCATTTCGTCGCTCCGAAGTTGCGGATCTCGCGCCAGCCCAACCGGCCCGTGATGGGCAGGCCGCCCGGAGTCAAGCCAGGCGTTGCGGTCGTGTCGGCATATGGGTTGCTGGACAACTTGGCGCCCCCCGTGCGGCCGCCGCCGCTGGCGCCGAAGGAGTAGACATCAATGGTCTTGTTCGTGGTCACCTGGCCGACGGAATTGCGCTGGCTGTCGACAGTGGTCAAGGTCTGGATCAGCACCGGCGCGCCGAGCATACCGAGGGTCGACGTCGTCCCTGAGCTGGGCGCCGTGACCGGCGTGCCCGTGCTGGTGCCCGAGATCGGCATGCCCGTCAGCGCGGACAGCTGATAGCTATGGCTGCCGCTGCCGGCACCGCACAGATCGGCCCCCGTCATCAACGAATTGAACCAGATCTGGCTGTACGCGGAGACGAGCGAAGTGACCTGGCGCTCGCCACTGTCGACGAAATCGAAGTACCAGCCGGCCCTCGGGGCGGGTTTGTCCTTGGTGGGGAAACCGAGGCTGTAGGCACTGCTGCTGAAGTCGTAGCCGCCATTCGAGTTGGCCTTCAGCGTGACCCGGTTGAGCACGGAGCGCCCGCTCACAGCCTGGGCGCCGCCGCTGTCGTAGACCCCGTACATCGAGTTCTGGGGCTGCGAGGAGCCTGTGCCGGTGTCGGCCGATTCGTAATACTTGCCCGTGCCGAAGACCACCATATAGCCGCCCGGGGCATAGACCCACTGCGGCTGGATCGTGATGGCCTGCGGATTTCCGCTCGCATCGCGGGCCCGGAACAGCGGCTGGCCCAGGTTGCCCCCGCCGTAGTAGGGCAGCGCCCCACTGGCGTTCCAGGTGGAAGGGCCGCCGCCAAGCACGAATTTCCACAGCCGCCCTTGCAGGTCGCCGGCATAGGCGGCCACGGTCTGGCGCGAGGCCAGGGTCACCAGGGACGGTGAGCCCAGTCCGTTGGCGACGGTGCTGTTGCTGTCCGCCRCCATCGAAATCTTCCAGTAGTTCGAATTCAACCGCCACGGTGTGCCCGGTGCCTTGTCGAGTGACAGGATGAACAGGGCGGAAGGCGCTGCCGCATTGCTCGATCCGTCGTTCAGGTTGTTGTTGATGCCGTTGCCGGTGATCACGAACCACTGGTATTGCGGGACCTTGTTCGCGTCCACGCCGACATAGAGCTTGGCGAGTTGCGGCGTCGACATGATGTTGCCCATGTCGGCATCGTCCTTGTCGGTGAACTCCCACAGCACATTGCCGGCTCCCACGTTTGACGGGTCGGTCACGTCGAGTGCGAACAGCCCCTGCGCGCCACCGCCGAGTCCGGATGCCAGCACCGTTTTCCAGTTGCCGCCGATCCGGGCTTCCGCTACCACGGGCGTGGCGTCCACATAGGGCCGATGGACGTAGCTGGACGACGTCAGCTGGATCAGGTTCCCCATCACGGCATTGGGTACATAGGCAAAGAGTTCAGCCCCGGTCAGTGCGTTGAATCCATGCAACATGCCATCGTTCGCACCGATGTAGACCACCGGGGTGCGATTCTGGTACAGCTTGTAGAAGGCACCGTAGTCGGACTCGTTGATCGCCGTGGAGGGGGCCGCAACGTAGGCCGGGCCGGAGTTGATGATGTCGCCCAGGATGGAGTTGCGCGCGCGCAGGCTGCCGGTGCCACCGGTCGATTCCTCGTTGCTGCGGTCGCCTCGCAAGTAGTTCAGGCGCGCGGTTCCGGCGCTGTCGCTTTCGTTGGCATTGAGCTTTAGAGAGAGCTTCTGCGCGCTGTTGATGGATGACCAGTCGAATGGCGCGCCGCTGCCAGCACCCGCGCCGCTGCTGGCGGGCACCCACGTGAGAATGTTGCGTGAGCCGGCGCTGCCGCTGCGCGCGGTGAGCAAGGCGCCGGCTTCCCAGCTTTCCTTGCTTGCGATCTGGATGCCGTTGTCATTGCTCAGCGCGAAGGCGGAGAGCTTGCCCGTCCAGTTCTGGTCAAAACCCGGCGCGAAGATAAAGGTGCCGCTGGAAACGCGTGACGAGGTGAGCGCGACGCCGGAGATGGTGCCGCCATAGCTGACGATCTTGGAGAAGATATCGCGGATCGCCTTGATCATGGCGGTCGGCTGACCCGCCAGGAACCACGTCGCAGGCACATTGGATCCGGTCGGGGTCGCTTCCCATTCGCTGTCGTTTTTAGCGACGGTATTGTTGGCGCCCGACGTGGTGAAGGGGCTGCCGTCGCCGTTGACATCGTTGAAACCGCCGTATTTTGCCGCCAGGTACAACTGGCTCTGGCGCTGCGCGGTGCCGACGGTCCCATCGCCGTTCTCGTTGACGTCGATGGTGTAGGTGGTCACGCGCAACGACGGCATATCCGCCCGGAAGCCGTAGGTGTGCGCCCAGTAGGCAACACCCGCCATGTAGTACGTACCGTGGCCGCTGGAGCCCGTGTCGGCCGTACTCATATTGGCCAGCGAGGAGTTGGGCTTGCTATTGCCGTAGGTTGTCGTGCTCTCCATGTCCGCGACCTTCCTGGTCCAGGCCATGACGTCGAAGCCGTCGGCCTCGATCGCGCGCACGGGGTCGTTTGCGGTTACCGCCTTGCCGCCCGATATATAGGTCGTGCGGGTATTGCCGGGAACGTAGCGATCCCAGTGCGTATTGATGTCGGCGATACTCAGCACGTAGTTGCGCTGGCACTTCGCGACGACCGGATCAGACCAGCTGGTATAGACCGGGTAGCCGTCTTTGTAGGCGGTCTGGAGGTCAGTGATCGCTTCCGGTGTGGGCTGCTTGCCTTGCAGGTAGCGGATGCTCTCGTAGTACAGCTCGCTGACCGGGTCCAGGCCCTTGTACTTGCCCGAGCGGCCGAACTGGTTCAGGTAGTTGACCACGCCGCTGATGCCTTCGCCGGCATTTTCCGGGTTGCCAGCGAAGACGCCCGTGCTGGGATCCCACTCGGTCTTCGGATTGCTGACCTGGCTGAAGTTGCCGTCGATCATCTTGGGGCCGACATACTTCATCGGGGCCCGCAGCACGCCGCCGTACCGCGTGGCCGAACTGTCGTTCAGGTAGCCGAAGGCGCCGAAGCGCACGCGGTCGGCGTTTTTCTGCATTTCGCCGACTGGCTTGTAGTTGGTGCCGTAGAGCTTGCAGAGGTCGGTGCGGGAACTGCCTTCGCTCGCATCGCACACCTTGACGCGGGCATACATGGTGCCGAGGTTGGCATAGCTGCCCGGGCTGCCGCACGAAGCGCCGCTGCCGGTCTTGGTGCCGAAGAACACCTTGTTGCTGCACGACGTGATGTAAAGCGTATCGGTGGTGAACGGCGTCACCGCGGAAGGTACGCTGGAACTGGACTTGGTCAGCGTCTTGGCGGGAAAGTAGGAACCGCTGTTGAAAAAATCATCCTGCAGCACGGCGCGCTGAAGCACGGTGTCCGTGGGGGTATCCACCACCCGGTCGCCACCGGTGAGCGCGAAGCGCAGCATGTCGATGGCGGAGGCCGTGGCCCAGTTCATGAAGTTGCCGCTGTACTGGCCCGAGCATTCGTGATTGGCGCTGGCATTGCCAGCGATCTCGAAGTACCCGCTGGATGAATAGTTGTAGCACTTGGCCGGGTTGAAATAGCCGACATATTCCGTGCTGCGGGTGTAGGTGCCGGTCCGGTACGCCGCGCCCACCGTCGGGAACTCCACCGACAGCGACAGCAGCAGGTTCGGGTTGACATTCTGGTTGCGTCCGTAGAGCGGCGACTGCGCAATGTCCACCGTGGACGGTGTCAAGGCGGTGGCCGCCCGCGTTGGCACGGGAAGCAAGCTTGCACCGGCGACAACGAGGGCCAGCGCGATCCGGCATAAGCGTGTCATCAGAGAATCTCCGCGTAGGTCAGGAGCGAGGTCAGTCATTCGGCCTTCCGGTAGTACGACTGCAGCATGGCGCGGGTGGCGGTGTTGGCACCGAAGCCCATCGCGGTGACGCGAAAGATGTAGACGACCGGAGCGTCGGGGCTCCCGGAAGCACCGGGCGATGTGTCCTGGATCGGCTCGATGATGTAGCGGGGCAGGGCGGCGGGCAGCAGGCCCGTGGGCGCGGTCGGGAACTGGCGTCCGGTGAAGGTGCCGTAGGCCACCGCGCGGGCATTCGCCCCGGTCTGCGCAAAGTCCACGGCTTCCCAGTTCGGGGTGCCGCTGTCGACGGCCGCGCACAGGCCCTGGAAGGCTGCGCCAGGCGTGCTCCCCGTGTTGCAGCCGGAGACGAAGGGCAGCAGGTTCGGATTGCTGCCAGAGAACAGGGCGGAGCGGCTGTTGACGGCAACGACACCCTGGATGTCCATCTCGGCATCCTGTAGCGCCATTTCGGCCGCTTGCACTGCAAGGTCGCGGTCGCGCTGATTGGATGCCATGCGTTTGCTGTTGATCGCCAGGCGCGCGCCGGCCACGGCCATGATGCTGATCATCAGGAGCATGACCAGGCCGGTGATCAGGGCAATGCCGCGCTGGGCGGCTGGCTTGAGAGGGGCGCTCATGATGGGGAGCAAGTGCGGCACGTTGCGACGTTGCGCAGTTGGACGGTGACCGAGTATTGGCGGCGCAAGCGCTGTAGCTGCGTGGTCGGCTTGTAGGTCGCGTCGTTGACGGTGCTGTCGCCGCCATAGAGCGTGCCGAAGAGCTGGAAAGTGGGGCCCTCCGGCACCGGGCTGGTCGCGGTGTCGCCGGCCAGTATCAGGGCAATTTTCAGCGACACGACGGTTTGCCATTTGGTGGCCAGAGCCAGCACATCCGTGGCCGGCAGGTAGCGGTCCGGGATGTAGTCATTGTTGGTGTCGACCCCGTACAGCACCTGGAACACCTCAACACCGGAGATGATTGGCACGGAGGTGATCGCGGTGTTCGAGATTTCCTTGTTGGATGCATCGCGAGCGCGATAGCCGCACATCAGTTGCGGGTTGCCGCTCGGGTCGTTGGGGTCTGGCGCCACGAAGAAGCGCGCAAAGCCGCGCGCAAGGTCCGCGTCCTCCCATGCTTGTGGTTCCGCGACGCCATTGCCGGAGCAATCGATCATGCTGTTGTCGGGCACGGTGCGATCCGACGGCGTGCCCGAACCGAAAAAGCGCACCTGCAGCACGTCGCTCTTGTTCACGGGGTTGGTGGTGCCCGGCAGGCACGACAGGTTGAGGCTCGCGTCCTGGCCCGGGCTGGCGCAGTTGTCGACGCCGCTGATCGTGGGTGACAACGCGACGGTGGTCGGCATGATGCCGCCAGGCGCCTGGGCGATGGGCCCGCTGGCCGGGTTTGTTGCCGGCGCGCTGTTGCCGGCGTAGTTGGTCCATGCGGACTGCCGCACGATGCGGACGATGGTGTCCAGGGCAAAACGGCCCTTCTCGTCGAGCGCGGTGGTGTCGTCGATGGTGCTGTAGTTGGTGCGGCTGCCCAAATAAACGGCGGTCGCTGCCAGTGTCAGCAACAGGCCGAGGACCATCGCGACCATCAGTTCGACCAGCGACATGCCCGACTGGGCATGCCGGTACGGCTTGCGGAGCGTACGCATCAGTTCACCGTGCCGGGCGTGGCGACGATGACGATCTGCGGCCGCGTGTTCATGTCGGCGAGATCGGCGCCGGTGCCCAGCGTCTTGCTGCTCAGGCGCGATATCCACCCGACCTTGATGACGATCGGCGCATCGTCGACACGGCCGCTTGCAGCGGCCGTGCAGCCCCAGGAAAAGCCGGACGTCTGGTTATAGGCAACGGTATCGCGGCAGATCACCGCCCGGCCGCCGGGCAGGGCGGCGGCTACCCGGTTCCACCACTCGATCACATCGAAGCGGGCTGTGTCCTGCGCGCAGGAGAGCAGCGTACTGGCGCAGGCCGTCGTATAGGGATTACGCGTCAGCGCGGGCAGCTGGCTGGTCTGGGTGTCGATGAAATACAGGTTGGGCGCGAGGGCCTCGGCGGCCGCGCCCACGCCGGAGACGGCAGTGTTCGCACGCATGCGCTCGGCCATTTCGGTGGCCAGCTGCATGGCAACGGTATCGTAGGAGGCTTGCTGGGAAAAACGCGAGGAATTGAGGAGCAGGCTGGCGACCCCGAGCACGCCAATCGCCAATACGACCATTGCCACCAATGCTTCGAGCATGGCAAAGCCGGCCGTCCCCCGACAGCTTGACTGACCCATTCTGACCCTCGTCCGAAAAGACTACGTTCTTTTGGCTTCGTTCTATTGTTTTGTCACTACTACCCAGGCGGAAGTATAGATATAGGAATGAAGCCTAGGGCACAGTTTGGAAAGAATTAAACAACGTTCCCGTTACTTTTTCTACTGCTTTCGTGGGGTAGACGTTGAAAACTCATCCAGCATGTCGCGGAATTCCGACACGTCTTCAAAGCTCCGGTACACCGAGGCAAAGCGGATGTAGGCGATTTTGTCGAGCCGGCGCAGTTCGCGCATGACCAGTTCCCCGACCTGGCTGCTGGGGATTTCCTTCTCGCCGAGCGCGAGCAGCTTTTCTTCGATGCGGGTGATGGAGGCGTCGATGGCTTCAGCGGAGACCGGGCGCTTGCGCAGCGCCAGGCGCATGGAGTCCTTCAGCTTGTCGCGGGTGTAGTCCGCGCGGGAGCCGTTTTTCTTGACGATGGCGGGGAAGAACAGCTCGATCCGCTCATAGGTGGTGAAGCGGCGGTCGCAGGATTCGCAGCGGCGGCGACGGCGGACTGTATCGCCTTCCTCGGACATGCGCGTGTCCAGGACCTGGGTATTGGAATGAGCGCAAAAGGGGCATTTCATGCCTGACCACCTCGAAGTTTGAACCGGGGCGCGTGCTGCGCGCGCAGCGTCTTGTCATTCTGTGTCGCGCTGGGCTGGGTTGGCAAGGCCCGCCGGCAGCGCTGGCGCGCCGCGGCGGACTGCCGGCCACCCGCGCGTGGGCGGGTGGCGCAGGGGGATCAGCCGTAGACCGGGAAACGCTTGGTCAGGGCTGCCACTTGCTCGCGCACGCTGGCGATATTGGCCAGGTCGTGCGGATTCTCCAGCACGTCGGCGACAAGGTTGGCCACCACGCGGGCTTCTTCTTCCTTGAAGCCGCGGGTGGTCATGGCCGGCGAACCCAGGCGGATACCCGAGGTGACGAAGGGCTTTTCCGGGTCGTTGGGGATGGCGTTCTTGTTGACGGTGATGTGCGCTTCGCCCAGGACCTTTTCGGCTTCCTTGCCGGTGATCTGCATGGCGCGCAGGTCGACCAGCATCACGTGGCTCTCGGTGCGGCCCGAGACGATGCGCAGGCCGCGCTCGGTCAGGGTTTCGGCCATGACGCGGGCGTTCTTGACCACTTGCTGCTGGTAGGTCTTGAACTCGGGCGACAGGGCTTCCTTGAAGGCCACGGCCTTGCCGGCAATCACGTGCATCAGGGGGCCGCCCTGGATGCCGGGGAAGATGGCCGAGTTGATGGCCTTCTCGTGCTCGGCCTTCATCAGGATCACGCCACCGCGCGGGCCGCGCAGGCTCTTGTGGGTGGTGGTGGTGACAAAGTCGGCGTGCGGAACCGGGTTCGGGTACTCGCCGGCGGCGATCAGGCCGGCGTAGTGGGCCATGTCGACCATGAACAGGGCGCCGATCGATTTGGCAACCTTGGCGATGCGTTCGAAGTCGATGCGCAGGGCGAAGGCCGAGGCGCCGGCGATGATCAGCTTGGGCTTCTTTTCCTGTGCCAGCTTTTCCAGCGCGACGTAGTCGATGTCTTCGTTGGCGTCCAGACCGTAGCTCACCACGTTGAACCACTTGCCGCTCATGTTGAGCGCCATGCCGTGGGTCAGGTGGCCGCCTTCGGCCAGGCTCATGCCCATGATGGTGTCGCCCGGCTTCAGGGTGGCGAAAAACACGCCCTGGTTGGCCTGCGAGCCGGAGTTGGGCTGCACATTGGCTGCTTCGGCGCCGAACAGTTGCTTGACGCGGTCGATGGCGAGCTGCTCGACGACGTCGACATACTCGCAGCCACCGTAGTAGCGCTTGCCGGGATAGCCCTCAGCGTACTTGTTGGTCAGTTGCGAACCCTGGGCGGCCATCACGGCCGGCGAGGTGTAGTTTTCCGAGGCGATCAGCTCGATGTGCTCTTCCTGGCGCTGGTCTTCCTTCTGGATAGCGGCAAAAAGCTCGGGGTCGATCTGGTCGATCGTATAGCGGCTGCGTTCGAACATGGCGAAAACTCGTCTGAAAAAAAGGAGATCCGAATCGGCTTCGGGGTAGGGCGCGCGGGGAAGGCACATGCGACCAGCGCCGGAAAGCGTGGCTAGTCCGGCGCAGGGCGCACCCTGCTTCCCATTCGCTGCCCAGGCGAGCGGCAGGCGCTTGATACATCGCGCCAGAGAAACTTGCGCTTCCTCGTGGTAGTGCCCACTGACTTCGCCAGTCGCGCAAGATGGAATGGTTGGCGGCAGTTTAACGCGAGGCGCCGGCTCGCTGCAAGAAGGCGGAGAGGGCTCGCCGCCCGAAAGTCAACGGCTAGTCTGTCAGGTAATGTAATTGTTGTAATGTCGGGTGAGGGTATACACCGGGTCGGGCCGGCTGTCCGTTACAATCGCGGCCATGAGCAACAATGTGTGGGCCTTGCGGGTGTACTGGGAAGACACCGACGCGGGCGGCGTGGTGTTCTACGCCAATTACCTGAAGTTCTTCGAGCGCGCCCGGACCGAGTGGCTGCGCTCGCTTGGCGTCGAACAGCAAGCGCTGGCCGATGAGACCGGTGTCGTCTTCATCGTCAGAAGCACGGCGGTGGACTACAATGCCCCCGCCCGTCTGGACGACATGCTTGAGATCCGGACCCGGATTGAACGGGTTGGTCCAGCGTCTGTCCAATTCGCCCAGGAAGCCTGGCGTGATGAGCAATTGCTGGCTACCGGCGCCATCCGGGTTGGATGTGTCGATCGCACCACATTTCGCCCGACGCCCATTCCCGCTCCCGTCCTAGCAACCATCAAGACCGCTCGATGAATCCCGTGACCGTCACGCAAGACCTGTCGATCATTTCGCTGGTGCTGCACGCCAGTGTGCTGGCGCAGGCCGTCATGGCCCTGCTGCTGGTGATGTCCCTGTTCTCGTGGACATATATCTTCCGCAAGCATTTCTCGCTGCGCTCGGCGCGCACCCAGACCGAGGGCTTCGAGCGCGACTTCTGGGCTGGCGGCGACCTGCAGGCGCTGTACCAGAGCGCGGCCAACAATCGCCACAGCACGGGCGCGCTGGAACGGATCTTCGAGTCCGGCATGGGCGAGTACCTGAAGGCGCGTGAACGCAACCATGACGCCGGGGCGCTGCTCGACGCAGCCCGGCGTGCCATGCGCGCGGCCTACCAGCGCGAGATGGATGTGATGGAATCGCATCTTCCATTCCTGGCCTCGGTGGGCTCTGTCAGTCCTTATATCGGCCTGTTCGGCACGGTGTGGGGCATCATGAACGCCTTCCGCGGATTGTCCAACGTGCAGCAAGCAACGCTTGCCGCGGTTGCGCCCGGCATTGCCGAGGCGCTGGTCGCCACCGCCATCGGTCTGTTCGCGGCGATTCCTGCCGTGATCGCGTACAACCGCTACGCCACCGAGGTGGATCGCCTGGCCATCCGTTTCGAGAGCTTCATGGAAGAATTCCTGAATATCCTGCAACGGCAGACCCGCTAAAGCGCCGAAACCACCAACGTCATCGGTCAAGGAGATACCTGCAATGGCAGCGATACAGCGCCGCGGCGGCTCGCGCCGCCGGGCCAGCGCCGACATCAATGTCGTGCCCTACATCGACGTGATGCTGGTGCTGCTCGTCATTTTCATGGTGGCCGCACCGATCGTGAACCCCGCCGTGGTCGATCTGCCCAGCGTGGCCAATGCCACGCAGCAGCAGAAAGCGCCGCCCATCGTCGTTACCGTGCATGAAGACGGCGCGCTCACCGCGCGCGGCAAGGATGGCGCCGGCAATGCCTTCGAGCGCAAGCTCGACAAGCAGGGCCTGATCGATTTCGTGCACCAGCGCCAGAACGAGAATCCCGACCAGCCGGTGGTGATCGCTGCCGACCGCTCGGTCAAGTACGAGGCCGTGCTCGACGTGATGTCGGTGCTCAAGGCCGATGGCGTGAAGCGCGTCGGCCTGATGGTCAAGCCCAAGTAAGCACCGCCGCCCGCCATGAAGACCGCCGCCTATCCTTACCAGCCGGCCCCGGAGCGGGGAACCCTGCGTTCCTTCCTGCTCGCGGTTTTCATGCACCTGCTGCTTGGCATCGTGCTGTATTTTGGCGTGCACTGGCAGAGCAGCACGCCCGTCGGCGCCGAAGCCGAACTCTGGGACGAGATCCCCGCAACCCCCGCGCCGACGCCGCTTCCCGCTCCGCTGCCCGCACCTGTGGCGGTCGAGCAGGCGCGCCCCGTGCCGCCCGCGCCGGCAGTGAAGTCGCGCGCCGAAGAGGACGCCGAGATCGCCCTCCAGCAGCAAAAGCGCCGCCAGGCCGAAGCCGCCGCCCGCGAGGAGGCGCGCAAGCAGGCCGACCTGCGCGCGCGCCAGGAAACCGAGCGCCAGGAGGCGGCCCGCAAGGAAGCCCAGCATAAGGAAGACCTGCGCCGCGAAGAACAACGCCGCGAGGAGCAGAAGAAGGAAGATCAGAAGAAGGAGGCCCAGCGCAAGGACGACGCGCGCAAGCAGGCCGCCATCCAGCACGATCTACAGCGCAAGGAACAGGCTGAGCGCGAGCGCAAGGAAGCCGAAGCGAAGGCCCGCGCCGATGCCAAGGCCCGTGCCGAGGCCGATGCCAGGGCGCGCGCCGAGGCGGACGCCAAGGCGAAGGCGAATGCCGATGCCAAGGCCGCCGCCACCGCCAAGGCAAACGCGGAAGCCAAGGCCGCCGCCAACGCGAAAGCCAAGGCGGATGCCGACGCCAAGGCCAAGCGCGACGCTGCCGCCAATGCCCAGCGCCATGGCGAACTGGCACGCCTGCAGGCCCTGGCCGGTGGCTCGGGTACCGCCGGTGGCGCCGGCGGCGTCGGCAGCAGCGCGGGCAGCGGCGCCGGCTCGGGCGGCAAGGCTTCGCCCGGCTACCCGGACCGCGTGCGTCGCCGCGTCAAGCCGAATATCGTATTTACTGAAGACGTGCCCGGCAATCCGGCCGCGGTGGTGTCCGTCCAGCTCGCGCCGGATGGCTCCCTGATGTCGTCGCGGCTGGCGAAGTCCAGCGGCAATGCCGCCTGGGACAGCGCGGTGCTGCGCGCCGTCGAGCGCTCGGACCCGCTGCCCCGCGACGAGAATGGCAAGGCGCCGGCCAGCCTTACCATCACGTTCAAGCCGAACGACTAAGGCGAGGGAGCGCGGCGATAGCGATGGCACGGGTGTTTTCGAATTGCAACAGATTGCAACCTGCGTCGAAGCCGGGCTATCCCGGCGCTAGGATGACAGGTTGCCTGACGCGGCCGGCAAATGTGCCCGGTGCACGCGATACGGGCATGCGACATGCTTGCCCGTACCACGGCTTCCAGTTTGCCGGCCGCGCTCGATGAATATTGATCTCGACTGAGGAGCAGCATGCGAAAGCTTTGGGCCCCCCTTTGGCTAGCCGCACGGCGGCACAACACCCCCGCGCACGCCCTGTTTGCCTGGCTGGCCGTGGCGCTGGCCCTTTCGGCCGGCAGCGCACAGGCGCAACTGAATGTTGAAATCACCGGCGTAGGCGCCAGCCAGTTCCCGATCGCCACCGCCAACTTCCAGGGCGAAGCACAGGCCCCGCAAAATGTCACCGCCATCATTCGCGGCGACCTGCAGCGCAGCGGGCGCTTCCGCAATATCGATCCGGCTGGCGCCACCGTGGCCGAATCCGCCAATGCCGACCTTGGCAACTGGAAGTCGCGCGGCGCCGATGCCTTCGTGGCAGGCAGCGTGACCCCGACCGGCAACGGCCAGTACGACGTGCGCTTCCGCCTCTACGATACCGTCAAGGGCCAGAGCCTTGGCGGACTGGCCTTCACCGTCGGGCCGAACCAGTTGCGCGTCGCCGGGCACAAGATCGCCGACTACATCTACGAGAAGCTGCTGGGCGAGCGTGGCGTGTTCGCCACTCGCCTGTCCTATGTCTCACGCGTGGGTGGGCGCTTCCAGCTGCTGATCTCGGACTCCGACGGCCAGAATTCCCAGGTGGCGCTGACCAGCAACGAGCCGATCATCTCGCCTTCGTGGTCGCCGGATGGCAGCAAGGTCGCCTACGTGTCCTTCGAGGCCAAGAAGCCCGTGGTTTACGTGCACGACCTGGCAAGTGGCCGCCGTACGCTGGTGTCCAACCAGAAGGGCAACAACAGCGCGCCTTCGTGGTCGCCCGACGGGCACCACCTGGCGGTCGCGCTGTCGCGCGACGGCAATACCCAGATCTACCAGGTCAACGCCGATGGCTCCGGCCTCAAGCGCCTCACGCGCAGCAGCGCCATCGACACCGAGCCGCAATACGCGCCGGACGGCCGCGGCATTTACTTCACCAGCGATCGCGGCGGCGCGCCGCAGATCTACCGCATGCCGGCCGGCGGGGAAGAAGGCGGTGCAGCCCAGCGTGTGACCTTCAAGGGCAGCTACAACGTGAGCCCGCGCATTTCGCCTGACGGCAAGCAGCTGGCCTATATCACCCGCAGCGGCGGCTTCAAGCTGCAGCTGATGGATCTCGGCAACGGCGATGTCACGTCGCTGACCGACACCGCCAACGACGAGGCGCCAAGCTTCGCCGCCAATGGCAAGTACATTCTTTATGCCACCCGGGTGGGAGGTCGCTCGGTGCTGGCGGCAGTGTCCACTGACGGGCGTACCCGGCAGGTTTTGTCGCTCCAGTCCGGCGAGGTTCGCGAGCCGTCCTGGGGCCCATTCATGCAATAAACGAGGAGTTCCTAGCCATGACCCAAATGATGACCAAAACCCTTGCCGTCGCTGCCCTGCTGGCCCTCGGCGCTTGCAGCTCCGGCGTCAAGCTGGACGACACCGCCAACGCCGGTGCCGGTGGCAAGGGCACGCCTTCGAACGACGCTCGCGCCGTGGCGCCGGTGGACGTCTCGCGCGATCCGCTGAACGACCCGAACAGCCCGCTGGCCAAGCGCAGCGTGTACTTCGACTTCGACAGCTACAGCGTCAAGTCCGACTACCAGGGCATGCTGTCCGAGCACGCCAAGTACCTGGCCGCCAACAAGGGCCGCCGCATCCTGATCCAGGGCAACACCGACGAGCGCGGTACCAGCGAGTACAACCTGGCGCTGGGCCAGAAGCGTGCCGAGGCCGTGCGCCGCTCCATGTCCTCGCTGGGCGTGCCGGAAAGCCAGATGGAAGCCGTCAGCCTGGGCAAGGAAAAGCCCAAGGCAACCGGCCATGACGAAGCCTCGTGGGCGGAAAACCGCCGCGCGGACATCACGTACTAATCCGCGGATAGCCAACTCATGAAAGCACGCGTCTCCAAGTTGGTATTGCTTACTGCGATGTCCTGCGCCAGCCTGCTGCATGTTGCGCAGGCGCGGGCCGGCGTGTTCGATGATGACGAGGCGCGCAAAGCCATCGTGACCATGCGGGACCAGTTCAACGGTTTCCAGGCGACGGCATCGCAGCGCATCGACCAGAACAGCCGCGCCCAGCTCGACATGCAGAACCAGCTCGAGGGCCTGCGCCAGGAAGTGGCGCGGCTGCGCGGCCAGAACGAGATGCTGCAGAACGAAGTGACCACGCTGCAGAAACAGCAGAAGGACTACTACGCCGACCTCGATGCGCGCCTGAAGAAATTCGAGCCGCAGCAGGTCACCGTGGATGGCCGGGAAGGCCTGTCGCAACCCGGCGAGAAGACTGAATACGATGCCGCGCTCAAGCAGTTCCAGACCGGGGACTTCAAGGGTGCCGGCAACGTGTTCTCGGCCTTCATCAAGAAGTACCCGCAGAGCCCGTATGTGCCGCTGGCGCAATACTGGCTAGGTAACTCGTTGTATGCGCAGCGGGATTACAGCCGTTCCACCACGGTGCTGCAAAACATGGTGCAGGCCTATCCGGATCACCCCAAGGTGCCGGATGCGCTGATCGCCATCGCCAACAACCAGATCGAATCGGGGCAGAAGCCCGCGGCCCGCAAGACCCTGGAGCAGGTGGTAGCCAAATACCCCGGCACCGAGGGCGCGCAGGCGGCGACCAATCGCCTCAAGACGCTGAAGTAAGCGCCGCGCTGGGCAGGGCGCCGGTGGCAGGCGAACGACGCAAGGCCCGCATCCGCGGGCCTTTTGTCGTGGTCGCGCTAAAATGCGCGATTCGCCTTGAATTTTGCGTGGCGCCGCCAGGCGCCGCCCCCCCGCCATCATGAAAAAACGCGCTATCGTCCTGCTTTCCGGCGGCCTGGACTCCGCCACCGTCCTTGCCATGGCCAATGCGCAGGATTTCGAGACCTATGCGCTGTCGATGCGCTATGGCCAGCGCCATTCCTCGGAACTGGAGGCAGCCAAGCGCGTGGCGGCGGCCCTGGGCGCGGTGCGCCACGAGATCATCGACCTCGACCTGCGCCGCTTCGGCGGCTCGGCGCTGACCGACGATAGCCTGGACGTGCCCACCGACGGCGCGGTCGGCGGGATTCCGGTCACCTATGTGCCGGCCCGCAATACCATCATGCTTTCGCTGGCCCTGGGCTGGGCCGAGGCCGTTGGCGGCCGCGACCTGTTCTTCGGCGCCAACGCGGTCGATTACTCAGGCTATCCGGATTGCCGGCCCGAGTATGTTTCGGCCTACGAGACGCTTGCCAACCTGGCCACCAAGGCCGGCGTGGAAGGCGAGCGCATCCGCGTGCACGCGCCCATCATCGACATGACCAAGGGCGAGATCATCCGCGCCGGCGTCGGGCTCGGGGTGGACTACGGCATGACGGTGTCGTGCTACAAGGCCGACGACGACGGCCGCGCCTGCGGCGTGTGCGACTCCTGCCGCATCCGCCGCGCGGGTTTCGAGGCCGCAGGCGTGCCCGATCCCACCCGCTACCAGGGCGCCGCCTGACGGTTGCGCAAGAAGAGCGCGCGTCCGCGCGCGCTCAACCCTGACGCCGCACACACCCGTTCCGATTCCCCCGCCGGACTCTCATGCCCGATATCGATCTCGCAGCGCTCAGCCGTACCATACTGGCGAGCACCTTCATCCTGACCTTCCTGTTTGGGGTGGTGCTCCAGCGCACGCACTTCTGCACCATGGGCGCGGTCTCCGACATCGTCAACATGGGCGACTGGAGCCGCATGCGCATGTGGGGCCTCGCCATCGGCGTGGCCATGATCGGCACCGCCGGGCTGGCGGCGGGCGGTTACATCGATCCCGCCAAGACCATCTATGCCGCAAGCAAGCTCAGCTGGCTTTCCGCGCTGGTGGGCGGGCTGATGTTCGGCTTCGGCATGGTGCTGGCCTCGGGCTGCGGCAGCAAGACCCTGGTGCGCATCGGCGCGGGCAACCTGAAATCGCTGGTGGTATTCGTCTTCCTCGGGCTGTCCGCCTATATGACGTTGCGCGGCCTGTTCGGCGTGATTCGCGTGAATACCGTCGATGCGGTGGCGCTCACGCTGTCCACCACGCAGGACCTGCCCTCCGTGCTGGCGCATGCCAGCGGCATGGCGCGTGGCACCCTGCAGCTTGGCATCGGGCTGGTGCTGGGCGGCGCGCTGGTGATCTGGGCGCTGGCCGGACGTGGCTTCCGAACTTTCGATAACCTGCTGGGCGGCATTGCGGTGGGGCTCATCATCGTGGCGATGTGGTACGTCTCGGGGCATATTGGCTATGTGTCCGAAGATCCCAACACGCTCGAAGAGCTGTTCGTGGGCACCAATAGCGGCCGCATGGAAAGCCTGAGCTTCGTCGCTCCGTATGCCTATACGCTGGACTGGCTGATGATGTTCAGCGACAAGAGCAAGGTGTTGACCATTGGCATCGTCAGCGTGTTCGGCGTGGTGGCCGGGGCCGCCGCCTATGCGCTGGTCACGCGCACCTTCCGCTGGGAAGGCTTTGGCAGCGCCGAGGACGTTGGCAACCATCTGGTGGGCGGCATCCTGATGGGCGCGGGCGGCGTGACCGCCCTGGGCTGCACGATCGGCCAGGGCTTGTCGGGCGTATCGACGCTGGCAATCGGCTCGTTTATTGCGCTGGCCGGCATCCTGGCCGGCTCGGTGCTGGGCTTCCGCTACCAGATATGGCGCCTTGAGCGCATGATCTAGCACGAACGTTTAACGCGCTAAGGTTGACATTAGGGCCAGGATATTCCTATAATCGCGGCTTCAGTTTTTCCGGGTCGTTAGCTCAGTCGGTAGAGCAGCGGACTTTTAATCCGTTGGTCGCGTGTTCGAGTCACGCACGACCCACCAGCATTGCGAAAAGGCGTAGCGGGCAACCGCTACGCCTTTTTTGTTTTGGGTCCTGGCCGGGGAAAACGGCTGGGCAGGGAACAAAAGCCTGCCCCCTGGCCAGCAGCAATCAGCCTTGCCTTGCCAGATGCCTGGCCAGAAACGCTTCCATCGCCTCATAGAAGTCGAAGCGGTTCTCCTCGTTGTGAAAGCCGTGGCCTTCGTTTTCCTTGAGCAGGTACTCCACATCGATGCCACGCGCTCGCAGCGCCTCGACAATCTGGTCGCTTTCGGCTTGCTTGACGCGCGGATCGTTGGCGCCCTGGGCCACCAGCAGCGGCGTGCGGATCCGGTCCGCGAAGAACACCGGCGAGGCATCGTGCATGGCCTGGCGGTCGGTTTCGTCGTTGGGATTGCCAATCATCTCGTACAGCATGTCGAGCATCGGCGTCCAGTACGCGGGAATCGTCTCCAGCAGCGTGAACAGGTTCGATACGCCAACATAGTCGATGGCGGCGGCATAACGGTCCGGCGTGAAGGCGACGCCGGCAAGCGTCGCATACCCGCCATAGCTGCCGCCGAAGATCGCCATGCGCTTCGGATCCACGATGCCCTGCGCGACGAGCCAGTCGACGCCGTCGTCGATGTCGCGCTGCATCGTCTTGCCCCATTGCTTGAAGCTCGCTTCCCAGAACTTGCGGCCGTAGCCGGTCGAGCCGCGGAAGTTGATCTGCAGCACCGCGTAGCCGCGGTTCGCCAGCAACTGCACCTCGGGGTTGAAGCCCCAGTCGTCACGCGTCCAGGGGCCACCGTGCGGGTTGACCACGAGCGGCAGGCCCTGGGGCGCGGGCTCGCCAGCAGCGGCTACCGGCACCGTCAGGTAGCCATGGATCTGCAGGCCGTCGCGCGAGGTGAACCGGATCGGCCGCATGCCGGCCATGTCGGCTTCATCGAGCCACGGTAGCACCTTGCCTAGCGTGACCAGCTTGCGCGTGCCGCTGTCATACAGGTAGCGGGTGCCGGCGGTCCTGTCGCTCGACGCGGAGACGATCATGCGGGTCTCGTCGCGCGTGAGGCTGGTGATGTGGTGCTCGTAGCCCGGCAGCTGCCGTTCCAGGTCGGCATGGATCTGCCCGGCGTGCGCGTCAAAGAAATGGCGGTGCGTCTTCCAGTCCGTGTACCAGGCGGCGCTCAGCACACGGCGGTGACGCGAGTAGCTCAGGCCGCCGACGTCGACTTCATCGTGCTCGAAGACCAGCCGGCCTTCCTGTGCCGTCTGCGGATCGAATTCGAAGATCGCCAGCTTGTCGCGTCCGCGATTGGATTGCACATACAACTGCTTGTTGTCGAAGGTGAAGAACAGCGGCGCGACCGTCTCGCGGAAATCGGTAGTCAGGATCGGGCGGAAGGGCTGGTCCTCGGTATCGCGATAGAGCAGGGTGGTATTCACGCCGTCGCTGGCGGTCGCCACGCGCAGGCGGCCGGCATGATCGGTGCCCCAGCTCATCACATTGCCGGGGTTCTCGGCGATCTGCACCGACTCGCCGGTCACGACATCGACGCGCAGCACATCGAAGACCTGCGGCTCGCGCTTGTTGTGCGACAGCAGGATATGGCGCTCGTCGTCCTCGAGATCGTCGACGATCTCGGCCCGTACGCCGGGGTACGGCGTCAGGTCGACCGGGTCGCCGCCGTCGATCGGCACCGACAGCACGTGGAAGTTCTCGTCGCCGCCAAAGTCTTTCACGTAGAGGATGTGCGCATTGCCTTTCCAGGCGTGGAAGGGCAGGTCACGCTCGGTTTCGCGGGTCAGCGGCCGGGCTTCGCCCAGCAGGTTGCCGTCGGTGTCGATGGCCTGCACGAAAATATTCTGGCGGCCCTGATGCCTGGCCAGGAACGACAGGTGACGTCCATCCGGAGAGATCGAGAACTGGGAGCGGTCCGGCTTGCGAAACAGTTCGCGCACGCTGTAGTGCTTTACCTTCGCGGGTGCCTGCGCACCGGATGAATCGTGGTTTTGACGCAATGCTCACTCCTTGGTGTGTTTGGGGCCGGCAAATACAGCGGCGGGCTCAATCCGTGTGGGCCGCCTCGGGGTGTGTGTCGCCGCGGGCGCCGGCTGGGCCTTCCGGCGGTGCCGGTGGCGTGGAATCCTTGTCCTGGGCCGCATCGCGGCGCTCGATTTCGTCGCGCGTCGAGGTGGACAGGTCCCAACTGGCGATAAACAGCGCGGCGATCAGCGGACCGATGACGAAGCCATTCAGCCCGAACAGCGCCATGCCGCCCAGCGTGGAGATCAGCACCACCCAGTCGGGCATGCGGGTGTCCTTGCCGACCAGGATGGGGCGCAGGACGTTATCCACCGCGCCGATCACCACCGCGCAGAAGCCGATCAGGATCGAGCCTTTGCCCACGTCGCCGGTCAGCAGGAAGTAGATGGCCACCGGCCCCCAGATCAGGGCGGCGCCCACGGCCGGCAGCAGCGACAGGAAGGCCATCAGCACGCCCCATAGCAGCGAGCCCTGGATGCCGAGTATCCAGAAGATCAGGCCGCCCAGCGCGCCTTGCACCGCGGCGACAGCGATATTGCCCTTGACCGTGGCACGGGCCACGGTGGTGAACTTGCGCAGCAGGTGCTGTTTGTGCGGCTCGCTCAGGGGAATGGCCTGCATGATCAGCCGTGAAATCTGCGGACCATCGCGCAGCAAGAAGAACAGCAGGTACAGCATCACGCCGAAGCTGACCACGAACTGGAAGGTGTTCTGTCCGATACTCAGCGCCTGCGTGGCGATGATCTGGCTGGCCTGGGCGGCGCCATTGGTGAGCTTTTGCTGCAAGTCGCCGATATCGAGGAGCCCGAAGCGGTCCAGCACCCGTCCCACCGAAGGTGGCAGCGCGTGCACGGCCTGCTGGAAGTAGGCGCCGAAATTGAGTTGCCCCGACCTGATCTGCTGGTAGACCGTGCCGCCTTCCCGGAGCAGGGCGCCAGTGACGAAGATCAGCGGCAGCACCACGATCAGCATGCACAGCGTCAAGGTGGTCAGCGACGCCAGGTTGCGCCGGCCGCCCATGCGGCGGGTCAGCCAGTTGTTGGGCGGCGTGAAGATGATGGCCAGGATGGTGCCCCAGAACACCGCGCCAAAGAAGGGCCAGAGGACGAAGCAAAAGGCTACCGAGACTACTGCCAGCAGCAGATAGAACGCCTTCTGCTGCATATCCGATCGATGGGTCATTGCGCTGTCCCTTGGGTCAGGTTGGCATCGCGGGGGCGCCGCACGGGCTGCCGCTGGTCGCCAAGGCGCATCGCGCCCGCCACGGGCAAGCGCGCGCTCGAAAGGCAAGGCCAGCGTGTGCCATGGCCTTGCGTCGGGGGTTGCGGTACTAGCGTACCAGCGGGTCGCGAAATCCGGTGTCGACGGTTTCGACGGTGTCGGGCGGAGCCCGCCGGGCAGCTTCCGCGCTGCCCTTCTGCCAGGTTTGATAAACCCAGTAGCCGGCACCTGCCAGGATGCCGAACTTGGAGGCCTTCCACGTCCAGCGCAGCACCGGCGTCTTGCGCAGCAACGGCAGTGCCAGGGACACGGCCGAGCTGAGCAGCGGATATTCCTTGGCCAGGCCCAGCAGCTTGAGCCAGGAAGCAGGCCGGGTCATGCGCGGCAGCCAGGTGCTGAAACGGCCGAACCGGGTTGCGCTGCCCCGTACATGGTGAAGCGCCTGGGCGCAGTCGTAGCGTTCCAGCGCGGCGCGCGTGATCAGAAGTTCCTTGCGGATGGCGAGCGGCAAGCGCACCTCGCGCGAGAAACGCACCGGGCGCTGATGTTCCCGGTGCGGGGTGCCGGCCACGTTCTCCGTGGGCTGGTCTGGCTTGTTCGGGTGGCTCATCGGCGCAGGATCTCCCGGTCTTTGTCGATCTCGGCCAGCGTGGCTTCGAACAGGGGCGGGGCATTGCGCGCCAGGTGACGGGCGAATGCGAGGCAGGCTGCGCAGGCGGTCAGGTAACACGCAACCAGCACGCAGAGGGCTTGCCAGCGGTAAGTGTCCCAGAACAGGATGGCGATCAGCACGGTCAGCGTCACCAGGGCCAGGCCGAAGAACACCAGGCCGAAACAGGCCAGCAAGGCCATCTTAATCAGCCGCGCGCGTTCTTCCGCGAGTTCTACGCTGGCAAGTTCGAGGCGCGTCTGCACCATCGCCACCAATGATCCTGCCAGGCTGCGCAGGGCATCCATAAATTTGGGGGAGGAGGTGGGGTCGCTCATGCAATTCCGGCGAAGGCGTGCAGCGGCAATGCRCTGCACCAGCTACAGACGGGAAGCCCCGCCAGCGGTGTCGGACCACTGGCGGGGCGTTGCCCTGCACCGCCTCGCGACCTACGGAGGACTGGGTGCGGGGCATTCGGGTTCATACGCGAGGCTTGTGGCCTTGCGAATTACTTGCGGTTCAGCAGCAGGCCGATCAGCAGGCCAACACCGGCAGCCACGCCGACGGCGCGCCACGGGTGGTCGTGTACATAGTCATCGGTGGCGCGTGCGGCCGCCTTGCTCTTGGTGACTACGGCGTCCTGCAGGTCCTGGGCCTTTTCCTTGGCTTGCTTCAGCAGGCCCATGCCGCGCTCGCGCAGTTCGGCAGCTTTCTCGCCGGTGGTCGAGGCCGCTTGCTTAAGCAGTTCTTCGGCATCGGACAAAACGGTCTTGACATCGCTCATCAGTTTCTCCTGTTTGCGGGCGGTGGTTTCGGATTGTGACATTTTGCCTTCCTCGCACGTTCTCGGGCAGCTTCTCACCCTCTTTACTAGCATATGCGGGGAACCGCCGTGGTTTCAACACCACGAGTCCGACACCGTGTGTGGGACATTGACGCAGACAAAGGTCCTAAGACAAAAAGGTGATTTTGTAGTGACTTTATATTCGTTTGGGTTGGATCGCAATCTCACTACACTGGTTCAACCCGAATTTGCCCCCTTTGCGGACACCCTTATGACACTACGTCTTGGCGACATCGCACCGGATTTCGAGCAGGATTCCAGTGAAGGCCCGATTCGCTTTCATCCATGGCTTGGCGACAGCTGGGGCGTTCTGTTTTCGCACCCGGCCGACTTCACGCCGGTCTGCACGACCGAGCTGGGTTTGACGGCGAAGCTAAAGGACGATTTTGCCAAGCGCAATGTCAGGGCGATCGCGCTGTCGGTCGATCCGGTCGAGTCCCATCGCGAGTGGATCAAGGACATCGACGAGACCCAGGGTACCACGGTCAATTTCCCCATCCTCGCCGATGGCGACCGCAAGGTTTCCCAGCTCTACGACATGATCCACCCCAATGCGAACGAGACCCTGACGGTACGTTCGCTGTTCGTGATCGATCCGAAGAAGAAGGTGCGCCTGATCATCACCTACCCCGCCAGCACAGGGCGCAATTTCAACGAGATCCTGCGCGTGATCGATTCGCTGCAGCTCACCGACAGCCATAGCGTTGCCACGCCGGGTAACTGGCAGGACGGCGACGACGTGGTGATTGTGCCCTCGCTGAAGGACGAGGAGGTGATAAAGCAGAAATTTCCGAAGGGTTACAAGGCCGTGCGGCCTTACCTGCGGCTGACGCCGCAACCCAACAAGTAAGCGGCTGGCCGGGGCGCACCGCGCCCCGCCGGCCGACCCGTGTTGTACAACGATGGGCTCGCCCGTCGTCTCTCCTTGGTAGTGTGCTTGGCCCGGCTTCGCAGCCGGGCCTTTTTAATTTTCTGCCGGAGAACGGGCGGCCCGGCTTCCAGGCCCGGGAATTTAGAAGAAGGCCTGGATGCCGGTCTGGGCGCGGCCCAGGATCAGTGCGTGGATGTCATGGGTGCCTTCGTAGGTGTTGACCACTTCGAGGTTGACCACGTGACGGATCACGCCGAACTCGTCCGAGATGCCGTTGCCGCCGAGCATGTCGCGCGCGACGCGGGCGATGTCCAGCGATTTGCCGCAGGAGTTGCGCTTCATGATCGAGGTGATTTCCACCGCGGCGGTGCCTTCGTCCTTCATGCGGCCCAGGCGCAGGCAGCCTTGCAGGCCCAGCGTGATCTCGGTCTGCATGTCGGCCAGCTTCTTCTGGATCAGCTGGTTGGCCGCCAGGGGACGGCCGAACTGCTTGCGGTCCAGCGTGTACTGTCGCGCGGTGTGCCAGCAGAATTCGGCGGCGCCCAGGGCGCCCCAGGCGATGCCGTAGCGGGCCGAGTTCAGGCAGGTGAAGGGGCCCTTCAGGCCGGATACGCCCGGCATCAGGTTCTCTTCCGGCACGAACACCTGGTCCATGACGATTTCACCGGTGATCGAGGTGCGCAGGCCGACCTTGCCGTGGATGGCCGGAGCCGACAGGCCCTTCCAGCCCTTTTCCAGGATAAAGCCGCGGATGGCTTCCTTGCCGTCGTCGCCGACCAGCTTGCCCCACACCACGAACACATCGGCGATCGGCGAGTTGGTGATCCACATCTTGGCGCCGGAGAGTTCATAGCCACCCGCCACCTTCTTGGCGCGCGTGACCATGGAGCCCGGGTCGGAGCCGTGGTTGGGTTCGGTCAGGCCGAAACAGCCGATCCACTCGCCGGTGGCCAGCTTGGGCAGGTATTTCTGCTTTTGCGCCTCGCTGCCGAACTCGTGGATCGGCACCATCACCAGCGACGATTGCACGCTCATCATCGAACGGTAGCCCGAATCCACCCGTTCCACTTCGCGCGCGATCAGGCCGTAGGCCACGTAGTTCAGGCCGGGGCCGCCGTATTCCTCGGGAATGGTGGGGCCGAGCAGGCCAAGTTCGCCCATCTCGCGGAAGATCTCGATGTCGGTCTTCTCGTTGCGGAACGATTGCAGTACGCGCGGTGCGAGCTTGTCCTGGCAATAGGCCAGTGCGGCATCGCGCACCATGCGCTCGTCGGCGCTCAGCTGGTCGTCCAGCAAGAGGGGGTCGGCCCAGTGGAATTCGGCGTTGGCAGCCATATTACGTCTCCTTCGATAGTGCAGGTCGGTGCAGGTCGGGATGGGCAGCCGCGCGGGCCGGCCCTGAATTCATGAATTATCGGCGCATTCCGCGCTCTGCCGAGGACTCTTTGAGTTCCGCATTGCGGAACTTTGTTCCGATGATGTAGTATATCGCAATGCGCGGTCCGTGCAATAGGCGCGCGCCTTCATCCCACCCGCGGAGACTTCCTTTGGCCACCGAATCGCAAGCCACGCCCGCAGCAGATGTCGTCAGCGCCACACCGCGCGAAAGCGATCCCAATTTCGTCACCGCGCTGGCGCGCGGCCTTGAGTTGCTGCGTTGTTTCCGCACCGGCGAATCGATGCTCGGCAACCAGGATTTCGTGCGCCGCACCGGCTTCCCCAAGGCAACCGTGAGCCGGCTGGCCGGCACGCTGGTGCAACTGGGCTACCTGCGCTACGACGATAGCCTGGGCAAGTACGCGCTCGACGCCGGCGTGCTGGCGCTGGGATATTCTTACCTCTCCGCTTCCAACGTAGTCACGCTGGCGCGCCCGCACATGCTGGCGTTTGCCCAGGCTTACGGGGTATCCGTCTCGCTGGGCAAGCGGGAGCGGCTGGAGGTGATCTATCTTGAATCGATCCGGAACGATGCGGGTGTGATGCTCGGGCTGGGGGTAGGGTCGCGCCTGTCGCTGGTGTCGAGCTCGATGGGGCGCGCCTACCTGGCGGCCTTGCCGGCGGYCAAGCGCGAGCGGGTGCTGGCGGAGTTTGCCCAGGCCTATCCGGAGCAGTGGAAAACGCAGGAGGCGGCGATGCGTGCCACGGTGGCGGAGGCCGCGACCCTGGGTTACGCGGCGTCATTCCGCGACTGGCATCCTGCCATCCACGCGTGCGCGGTGGCGTTCCGGCCAGTGGGGGAGAAGGAGTTGCACATGCTCAGTTGCAGCGCGTCCTATGGCTCGGTCGAGGAGGCGGTATTCCACGACAAGCTGGCGCCGGCCTTGCGCGCGCTGGCGGCGCGGCTGTCGGACCCGGCGCTCTGAGCGCTCGGGGGCGGCGGTACCGGCCTGGCCGGCACCGCCTTGCGGTCGCGCCTACAGATCCGTGCGCAGCTTCCACAATTCGGGGAACAGCACCACGTCGAGCATCTTGCGCAGGTAGCTGACGCCCTCTGTGCCGCCGGTGCCGCGCTTGAAGCCGATCACGCGCTCCACGGTCGTGACATGGCGGAAGCGCCACTGCCGGAAGGCGTCTTCCAGGTCGACGAACTTCTCGCCCAGTTCATACAGTTCCCAGTGCGCCTCCGGCTGGCGATAGACTTCCAGCCACGCGGCTTCCACCGAGGCGTTTTCGCCGGCCGGCAGGGTCCAGTCGCGCTCGATGCAGGTCGCATCGATGGCAAAGCCGCGCCGTGCCATCAGGCGGATCGCCTCGTCATACAGCGATGGCGTGCGCAGTGCTTCCTCCACCAGGGCCAGGTGTTCGGGCTGGTGTGCATGCGGGCGCAGCATGGCGGCGTTCTTGTTGCCGAGGATGAATTCGATTTCGCGGTACTGGAAGGACTGGAAGCCGGACGACATCCCGAGGTAGGGACGCATCGCCGAGTATTCCGGCGGCGTCATGGTGGCCAGCACATTCCACGCCTGCACCAGTTGCTCCATGATGCGCGACACCCGCGTGAGCATCTTGAAGGCTGGCGGCAACTGGTCCTGGCGCACGCATTCGCGCGCGGCGCGCAACTCGTGCAGCGCCAGCTTCATCCATAGCTCGCTGGTCTGGTGCTGCACGATAAACAGCATCTCGTTGTGCTCGGGCGAGAGCGGATGCTGGGCGTTGAGAATCTTGTCCAGCGCCAGGTAATCGCCGTAGCTCATCTCCTTGGCGAAATCCATCTGGGCGTCGTGCCAGCTGGCGTCGTCGCCGGCGGTCTCTTTTGCACCCAGGCCCGTACCCGACATCGGGCATCCTTTGTTGCTATTCATGTTGCGTGCTCCTGCTCAGGTCACTTGGCCACGGGTCTGGTGACGCTCGGCCTTGTAGCTGCCGCTGTCCAGCACGTCGCGCATGATCTCGACCGCATCCCACACTTCCGTGAAGCTGGTGTACAGCGGGGTGAAGCCGAAGCGCGCGACACGCGGCTCGCGGTAGTCGCCGATGACGCCGCGTTCGATCAGGGCTTGCACCAGCCCGAAGCCGTCCGGATGGGCAAAGCTGACATGGCTGCCGCGGCGCGTGTGAGCGCGGGGGGTGACCAGTTCGAGCGGGTGATGGCCGCAGCGTGCCTCCACCAGCGCGATAAAGAGATCGGTCAGCTGCAGCGACTTGGCGCGCAGCGACTGCATGTCGGTCTGGGCAAAGATATCCAGGCCGCATTCGACCATGGCCAGCGAGGTGATGGGCTGGGTGCCGCACAGGAAGCGGGCCACGCCCTCGCGGGGGCGATAGCCGGGTTCCATCGCGAACGGCGCGGCATGGCCCCACCAGCCGGACAGCGGTTGCCAGAAGGCGTCGCGCAGTGCCGGCGCGACCCACAGGAAGGCGGGTGAGCCCGGGCCGCCATTCAGATATTTGTAGGTGCAGCCAACCGCATAATCGGCCTTGGACGCGTTCAGCGCCACCGGCACCGCGCCGGCTGAATGGGCCAGGTCCCATACGGTGAGCACGCCGCGGGCGTGCGCCATCTCAGTGAGGCCTGCCATATCCAGCATTTCGCCCGTCTTGTAGTTGACGTGGGTCAGCATCAGCACGGCGGTGTCGGCGTCGACCGCCGCATCGATTTCCTCGGGGGCGTTCACCAGGCGCAGCGAGTAACCCTGCTGAAGCAGGTCGGCCAGCCCTTGGGCGATGTAGAGGTCGGTGGGGAAATTGCTTGCCTCCGAGACGATGACCTTGCGCTTCGGGTCGCGCGTCTGCTGCACGCGCAGCGCGGCCGCCAGCACCTTGAACAGGTTGATCGACGTGGTATCTGTGACGACGATTTCATCCTCGCCGGCGCCCACCAGCGGTGCGAGCATATTGCCCAGGCGTTGCGGCAGCTCGAACCAGCCGGCGGTGTTCCAGCTGCGGATCAGGCCCGTGCCCCACTCCTCGCTTACCACTTCGGCGGCACGTGCCGCGGCGCTGCGCGGGCGGGCGCCCAGCGAGTTGCCGTCGAGGTAGATCACGCCGTCCGGCAGTGCGAACTGTTCGCGCAGGCTGCGCAGCGGGTCCTGCTGGTCAAGGGCGAGGCATTGCTCGCGGGTCATTGCAGTCATGGGTGAGAGGTTTCCTGGAGGGGGCGGTTCGGTGGGTTCAGGTCAGGCTGCGCAGCACGGCGCGTACCGGGCTCGCATCGAGTCCGGCAAAGCGCAGGGGCAGCGCGATCAGTTCGTAGTCGGCTTCCGGCACCGCGTCGAGCACCAGTCCTTCAAGGATGGCGAGACGATGGCGGCGCACCATGTTGTGCGCGTCCATGGTCTTGGATTCCTGCGGGTCCAGCGAAGGCGTATCGATGCCGACCAGCGTGACGCCATGCGCGGCCAGCAGCGCGATGGTCTCTGGCGCCACCGCGCAGAAGCCGGGATCCCACTGCGCCAGCGGAGCTTGCCGGTAAGTGCGCAGCAGCACACGCGGCGGCACGCCCGCGAGGGCATGCCCGATATGGTGCGGTTCGACCAGCGGGCTGGCGCCGATGCAATGGATCACCCGGCAAAGACCGAGATAGGGCGCCAGGTCCACTTCACCGATGGGCGCGCCGTCCGCGGCGTAGTGCAGCGGTGCGTCGGCATGCGCGCCGGTGTGCGGCGACAGCGTGATGCGCCCGACATTGACCGGGCAGTGCGCGTCCATCTGCCAGGCGGCTTGCTGCTGGAAAGGCGTGTCTCCGGGCCACACAGGCGTGTCGGGCGAGAGCGGCGGGCTGATGTCCCACAGCTGGCGCTGGATGTCGGGGGCGGGGCGGTTTGTCATTGGGTGGCTGATGCCGGGGGCCGGCGTTCCGGTGCTCTACGTGGAGCGGATGACGGCATGATAGTCAATATTCCGGGCAAGAGGCTTGCTTATTGACCGGGTTGGTGGTGCATATTTCGCATAGAATTTCATGAATGAATAAAGCCATCGAAGAATCTGCGAAATGAACCTCGATCCCATCGATTTGCGCATCCTGACCTGCCTGCAGGAGAACGGGCGCATCAGCAACCAGGACCTGGCCGACCGCGTGGCGCTGTCGCCCTCAGCCTGCTTGCGGCGGGTCCGGCTGCTGGAGGAGAGCGGGGTGATCGGCGGCTACCGCGCCTGGTTCGATGCCGAAATGCTCGGCCTGGAGCTGGAAGCGATCGTGCAGGTGTCCATGCGCCCCGAAACGGAGGGATGGCACGACACGTTCAACGCGGCGGTGCAGGCCTGGCCCGAAGTGGTGTCGGCCTACATCATCACCGGCGACAGCAATTACATCCTGAAGGTGCAGGCGCGCAATCTCAAGCATTACTCGGATTTCATCGTCAACCGGCTCTATCGCACGCCCGGCGTGATGGATATCCGTTCGAACATCGTGCTGCAGAGGATCAAGACCGACGGGTCGCCGCTGGCGGTGATCAAGGGCGATCCGTCGTCCTGAGCCGCCGCCCTGGCGCCAATCAGCGCGGCGTGCGCAGCGCGATCAGCCGGCGCAGGGTGTCCTTGAGCTGATCGCCTTGCTGCGGGCCGAAGTCGTCCAGCACCTGCTGCTCGTGCGCGGCGGCTTGCTCGAGCAGTGCGCGGGCGCGGGCGCGGCCGCGCGGGGTGATCGAGACCAGCGCATGCCGGCGGTCGTCCGCGCCGTTGCGGCGCGCGACAAGGCCGCTGGCGGCCATGCGGTCGATCAGCTTGGTCAGGGTGGGTTGCTTGGTCAGCGTGATGTCGGCCAGGGTGCCGATGGTGCAATCCGGCCGGTCGGCCAGCGTGGCGAGCACGCGCCATTCGGGCACAGAGAAGCCCGCCGCTTCCACCTGCCGGTGGAATTCTCCGGACACAAGGTAGCTGGCCCGCGCCAGCAGATAAGGCAGGTAGCCGTCGACAAAAGCGGGCTTGGGCGAATCCGTCATGGCTGCGATGGCCTTGTGCGCCTGCGTTTCAGTCCGTCAGCGGGCGGGTGGTGGCAAAGCGGCCGTCGTGGAACACCAGCGGGTTGCCCGCGTTGTCGTGCACGCCGCAACGTTCCACCTCGCCCACGAAGATGACGTGGTCGCCCTCGTCGTAGCGGCTGCGGTTGTGGCATTCGAACCAGGCCAGCGCATTGGCCAGGATCGGCAGGCCGGTCTCGGAGAGGCGGTAGTCGACACCGGCGAAGCGGTCGCCCTTGAGCGTGGCGAAGCGCTGGCACAGATCGAGTTGCGATGCCGACAGCACATTGATTATGTAGTGCGAACCGTCGCGGAACATCGGCAGGCTGTTGGCGCGCGTGGCCATGCTCCACAGTACCAGCGGCGGATCGAGCGAGACCGAGTTGAACGAACTGGCGGTGATGCCCACGAACGGCGCACCCGGCGGCGAGCCAGGGCCCGCGCGGGTGGTGATGACCGTCACGCCGGTGGCGAACTGGGACAGCGCGCGCCGGAAGTGCAGCGTATCGAAATCGGGAGAGGCGGCCTTGCCGGAGGCCTCAGGCATGCCCATCGTGCGGGCTCCACTGGGATCCATGAAATTTCATATATTATTTGCGCCAGCGACAAGAATCACAAGCACAAGCTAATGCGCCCGGCGGCGGCATCGGTGGGCAGACCCACCAAGACTGCCGCCGGGACCATGCCAAGACCACGGCAGGATCGCACCAGGAGGAGACAAATGCTCATCGAGCAAATCGAGCACCGCTGGCTGGCGGCTTTTCGGCGCACCCTTGAACTGTGCGCCCTGACCGCCCAGGAAGTGGTTGGGATTGTAACGGAGTCCCAATCCCGACGCGTCAATGTGGAGTTGGCTGAACTGGCCGTGCAATCGCTCGGCGCCACGCCGGTGCGCCTCCGGGTACCGTCCCCGGTGCTTCAGGCGCCAGCGCCGGTGCGTTCCACCGGGGCCAGCGATGCCCTGCAGCAGCTGGCACCCGTGGTAGCCGCCTTGCAGCGCTGCCACCTGGTGATCGATTGCACCGTGGAGGGCCTGCTCCATGCGCCCGAACTGCCCCTGATCCTGAAAGGCGCCGACGGCATCATGCCGCGCCTGTTGATGGTCAGCAACGAACACCCCGAAATCCTGGAGCGCTGCCTGCCCGATCCCGCGCTGGAGGGCAGCGTGCGCGCCGCGATGAAGCGGCTGCGCGGCGCGCGCGAGATGCGCGTGCACTCGGCGGCAGGCACCGAGTTGCGCGTCGGCCTGGCAAGCGCGCGCGTGGGCGGTGTCTGGGGCTACTGCAACAAGCCGGGCCAGGTCGCGCACTGGCCGGGCGGCCTTTGCCTGGCATTCCCCGCCGGCGGGCAGGTCAACGGCACCCTGGTGCTGGCGTCAGGCGACGTCAACCTGACCTTCAAGACCTACCTGCGCGACACCATCGTCTGCCATATCGAGGATGACTACATGGTCGGCATCGAAGGGCAGGGCATGGACGCCGACATGATGCGCGGCTACTACGCAGCCTGGGCTGACCGCGAAGGCACGCGCGATGCCTATGCGGTCTCGCATGTGGGCTGGGGCCTGAACCCGCAGGCCCGCTGGGATGCCATGACCTTCTATGACAAGCGCGACTGCAACGGGACAGAGTTGCGCGCCTTCGCCGGCAACTTCCTCTATTCCACCGGCGCCAACGAGGTGGCCGGCCGCCATACGCTGGGCCACTTCGACCTGCCGCTGCGCAACTGCACGATCACGCTCGACGGCGCGGGCGAGGTCGACGAGGGCCGGCTTGCCGGTCCAAGCCCATCCACCAAGGCGGATGCCTGAGCATGAACGCAAACACGAATCTCCAGATTCTCCCCAATGGCGTTGCCGTGGTCGCACAGGGCACAGGGCCGGTAGCCGTCTTGATGCTGCATGGCATCGGCGGCGGCAAGGCAGCGTGGCCGGCACAACTCGATGCGCTGTCGCAGGCGGGTTATCGCGCGGTAGCGTGGGACATGCCAGGCTATGGCGATAGCGCCCTGATCGCGCCTTACGATTTTGCCGGGCTGGCGCAAGCCTTGCAGCCGGTACTCCAGGCCGAGCGCGATGCCGGCAGGCGCGTCGTGCTGCTGGGCCACAGCATGGGCGGCATGGTGGCGCAGGAAGCTTACGCAGCCATGCCCGGCCTGATCGACGGCATGGTGCTGTCCGGTACCTCGCCCGCGTTCGGCAAGGCCGACGGGCAGTGGCAGCGCGATTTCGTTGCAGCGCGCACGGCACCGCTCGATGCCGGCAAGACGATGGCGCAGATGGCGGCCGGACTGGTGCGCGCCATGGTCGCGCCGGATGCCGATGCGCAAGCGGTGGCGTTCGCGGCCAGCGTGATGGCAGCGGTGCCGCCAGACACCTATCGCGCCGCGCTGCAGGCGCTGGTGCGTTTCGACCGGCGCGAAATGCTCGCGCGCATCGGCGTGCCGGTGCTGGCGCTGGCGGGCGAGCACGATGCCAATGCGGCACCGGCCGTGATGGAGCGCATGGCGCAGAAGATCGCCGGCGCCGAGTACCTTTGCCTGCCGGGCGTGGGGCACCTGGCCTGCATGGAGCGGCCGGTGGATTTCAATGCCGCCGTGCTGGGCTTCCTCGGCCGGCATTTCCCCGCGCGCTGAATACGGCGCCGCCAGTCAGCGAGCACAGAAAAATACCAACGAGGCATCGCCGCGTGCAAGCGGCGCCCCGGGAGACAACAGACATGCCACTGGACTTCATCCCTGCCGTCGGCAGCGCCGATTTCACCGAAACGCAGGCGCGCCTGCTGACACTGGCCAACCGGCTGGGCCGCGAACGCTTTGCCCCGCGCGCGGCGCAGTGGGACCGCGAGGCCAGCTTCCCCTTTGCCAACTACGACGACCTGCGCGAAGCCGGGCTGCTGGCCTTGTGCGTGCCGCGCGAGTTCGGCGGCGAGGGCGCGGACTTTGCCACCTATTGCATGGTGGGCGCGGAGATCGGCCGCTTCTGCGGCGCCACCGCGCTGACCTACAACATGCATATCTGCTCCACCATGTGGACCGGCATGTTGGCCGACGGCATCGCCATGACGCCTGAGCAGCGTGCCGAACACGAGGCGCGGCGGGAACTGCATTTCGCCCGCGTGGTCAGGGACGGCGCGATCTATGCCCAGCCCTTCTCCGAAGGCTCGGCGGCTGCCGCCGGGCGCGCGCCGTTCGGCACCAGCGCGCGCAAGGTGGAAGGCGGCTGGGTGCTCAACGGCCGCAAGATCTTCGCCTCGCTGTCGGGCGCGGCCGACTACTACGGCATCCTCTGCACGGAGGAGTGCGCGGACCATTCGCCCGATATGCGCGACACGCTCTATATCGCGGTGCCGGGCAATGCCGAAGGCCTTACCGTGACCGGCGAGTGGGACCCGATGGGCATGCGCGGCACGGTGTCGCGCACGCTGCTGCTCAAGGATGTGTTCGTCGCCGACCAGGAGCAGCTGATGCCGCGCGGCGTCTACTACAAGGCTGCGCAGTCCTGGCCGGCGATGTTCTTCACGCTCTCGCCCACCTATCTCGGCGTGGCGCAGGCCGCCTACGATTTCACCGTGCAGTACCTGCGCGGCGAAGTGCCGGGCCAGCCGCCGGTGAAGCGCCGCATGTATCCCACCAAGCAGATCGCGGTGGCGCAGATGCGTATCCAGCTAGAGAGCATGCGCTCGATCTTCTGGCGCGTGATTCACGAAGCCTGCGCCAGTCCGTCCAAGGATGCGCGCATGCGCCTGTACGCCGCCCACTACACGGTGATGGAAGGCGCCAACGATATCGCCCGGCTGGCGATCCGCACCTGCGGCGGCCAGTCCATGCTTAAGGACCTGCCGCTGGAGCGCCTCTATCGCGATTCGCGCTGCGGCGCGCTGATGCTGCCCTGGACCGCGGAGTTGATCATGGACCGCATGGGCCGCGAGGCGCTCTACGAAGCGGGTGAGCGCGACGAATGAGCGAGCGTGCCGACCGGCTCTTCGCCGGCACCCCGGATCCGGGCGCCTTGCTGCGCGCGCTGCATGCGCACGTGAGCGTCGCACCGCAGCGTCCGGCGCTGCATAGCCAGGGCCGCACCATCAGCTATGGCAGGCTGTGGCGGCGCGTGGAGCGCGCATGCGCCCACCTGGCCGGCACCTGGGGCGTGCGGCCGGGCGATCGTGTGGCCACGCTGTGCCTGAACCACGATCTGCAACTCGCGCTGCTGTTCGCGTGCGCCAGGCTCGGGGCCATCTTCGTGCCGCTGAATTTTCGCCTGGCAGTGCCGGAGTTGAGCGCTATCGCCGCGCATGCGGGCATTCGCATGCTGTTTCACGACGCTCCGCACGCGCAGACCGCGGCGGAGGTGGCGGCAGCTGCCATGCACGCGCCCATCGACAGCCTGATCGACCGGCCGGCAGCGCTGGACACGCGGCTGCCGCAGCCATCGCAGCCGCCCGGGCAGGCACCACTGCTGCTGGTCTACACCTCCGGCTCCACGGGCCAGCCCAAGGGCGCGCTGCATACGCAGGCTGGCCTGCTGGCCAACGCCCGCGCGAGCTGGTGGGCGCACGGCATGACGCAGGACGACCATATCTTGTCGGCGCTGCCGCTGTTCCATGTTGGCGGCCTTTGCATCCAGACCTTGCCGGCGCTGCTGGCCGGGGCGCAGGTGACGCTGCACCAGCGCTTCGCGCCGGATGCCTGGCTCGCTGCACTGGCGCAGACGCGAGCCACGTTGGCGCTGATGGTGCCGGCCACGCTGCGCGCGGTGCTCGAGCATCCCGGCTGGCCGCGGGCGGATCTATCCTCGCTGCGCGGCGTGATGGCGGGCTCTTCGCCCATTCCCCGCGCGTACATCGATGCCTTTCACGCGCGCGGCGTTCCGCTGGGGCAGGTCTACGGCGCTACTGAAACGGGACCGGTATCGGTCGTCCTGCGCCTGGACCAGGCCATGGCGCGGCCGGGCTACGCAGGCTGGCCGCAGCCGGAGGTGCGGGTGCGGCTGGCCGGCGCGGATGGCACCGAGGTGGCCGATGGCGAAGTCGGCGAACTCTGGCTGGCCGGCGCCAACCTGATGCAGGGCTACTGGCGGCAGCCGGACCATCCGGACTTCCATGACGGCTGGTTCCACTCCGGCGATCTAGCCCATCGAAATGCCGACGGCTGTATCGAAGTGGTCGGGCGCAGCAAGGACATGATCATCTCCGGCGGCGAGAACATCTATCCGGCCGAGATCGAGAATGTGCTGCTGGGCCTGCCCGGCGTGCAGGACTGCGCGGTGGTTGGCCTGCCCGATCCGCGCTGGGGCGAAGTGCCGGTCGCGGTCGTGGTGCCGGCCGCGGGGGCGGACCGCGCCGCGCTGGCGCAAGAGGCGCTGCGCGAAACGCTGGCCTTGTCCATTGCGCGCTTCAAGCTGCCGCGGCGGGTGGTGCTGCTCGACAGCCTGCCCAAGAGCGCGCTAGGCAAGGTACTCAAGCCGCAATTGCGGGCCATGCTGGCCATGCCGTCTGGCTGACGCGCGCCAGGCCGCGCGCGCCTGCTATTGACCCCGCAAGGCCTCCGCCAGGAAGTCCATGAATATGCCGACCTTGCGTTGCAGATGGCGATGGCTCGCATAAAGCGCGTAGATGCTGCGTCCGGCCAGCGCATGCTCAGGCAGCACCCTGATCAGCTCGCCGCGCGCCAGCAACGGCAGCGCGATGAACGAAGGCAGCGCGCCGATGCCCATCCCGGCCAGCAGCATGTCGCTGAGCAGCAGGCTGTTGTTCGCCGAGAAGCGGGCCGGTACTTCGATGCTGGTGGTTCCCAGCGGCCCCTCCAGGTGCCAGCTGCCCGGATAGTCGGCCAACTGGTAGGCAAGGCAATCGTGGCCGCGCAGGTCCTCGACGCTGCGCGGCGTGCCGCGGGCTGCCAGGTAGCCGGGTGCGGCGCAGATGAACTGCTCGACCTCGCCCAGCCGCCTTGCGATCAGGGACGAGTCCGTCAACGCGGAGCGGATGCGCAGCGACACGTCGAAACCCTCCGACACCACGTCCAGCAGCCGGTCGTCCAGGGTCAGCTCGACCTGCAGCTGCGGGTAGCGCGTCATGAATGCCACCAGGATTGGCGAAAGCACCTTGAGGCCGAATGAGAGCGGCGCATTCACGCGCAGGCGGCCGCTGATCTCCTCCTTGCCCGCCGCCGTGGCCCGCTCCAGCGCATCCAGCTCGTCGAGCAGGCGGCAGCATTCGGCAAAGTAGGCGCGGCCGGTTTCCGACAGGCTCATGCGCCGCGTGGTGCGCAGGATCAGCAGCGCGCCCAGGCGCGCCTCCAGTTGACGCACCTGCTTGCTGACCGCCGCGGTTGATTGCCCGAGATCGGCGGCGGCCTGGCTGAAGCTGTCGCGCTCCACGACCCGGCGGAAGGTGCGCATGGCCGCAAGCAAATCCATATATTTTCCCTTGGGTTGAATATGTTTGTCTGAATGCGCAGATTATCTACCGAAGAATGCCTAATAGGATGGCGACATGGCTTCCACGTGGCCGTGGAAAGCGCCAACCTTTCAGGAGTTCCCATGTCGCAATCCATCCCGTCCCATCCCGCCCGCGCCGCCGGGCGCCGGTTCGCCAGGTTTTCCCTGTCGATGTTGTTAGCCGTGCTGAGCGGTGCCGCCGCCGCGGCGCCTCAGGTAGGCGTCAGCCCCTGGGGCCCCAAGGATGAGATAGGCCGGCTCAACCTGATCACCCCGGCCTCGCACGCGGCCATCATGGCGCGCGTCTCGGGCGCGCAGGCCTACGATCTGGCGGTCGACTACTTCATCGGCATGCCGAGCTGGCAGGCGGCCGGCGACCCGCCGTACCAGATGTGGATGACCCATACCCCGCACGGCAACCTGGTGGCCGACTCCATGCAGGTGGGCGAGGCGATGAACCGGCATGTCAGCTACAGCGGGTCGGCAGTTTCCATGTACGCGCACATGGGCACGCATATCGACGCGCTCAATCACTTCGGCCTGAACGGCAAGATCTGGAACGGCTATTCCGCCGCCGAGCACCTGGGCGATCGCGGCTGGAAAGTCACCGGCGCGGAGAAGCTGCCGCCGATCGTCGCCCGCGGCGTGCTGATCGACGTAGCCGCGGCCAAGGGACTGGATATGCTGCCCGACAACTACCGGGTGACCCGGCAGGACCTGCGCGACGCGCTGGCCATGCAAGGCACAGGGCTGCAGAAAGGCGACGTGGTGCTGATCCGCACGGGGCGCATGCAACATTATGAAAATGCCCAGGCGTACATGGCCAACCCGCCGGGCCTTGGCCTGGATGCGGCCAGGTTTCTCGTGGAAGAGGGCGGCGCCATGGTGGTCGGCGCCGATAACCTGAGCTTCGAGACCTTCCCGGCGGAAGTGCCCGACAACTACATCCCGGTGCACACCTATCTGCTGGCGCAGCAGGGCGCACCGATTATCGAACTGGTGAACCTGGAGGCGTTGTCGCGCGACCGCGTCTACCAGTTCGCCTTTATCGGCGCATCGCTGAAGTTCCGCGGCGCCGATGCCGCGCCCATCCGGCCGGTCGCCTTGCCCATCAAATAGCGTCGGCAAGACTCCGGCGCGGTCACCCGGTCCGGCGAGCCATACTTCGGCGGCAGGCCTGGAGCCGAACGAGTATGCTAGCTATTGTCACGAGCCGGAGAATCAAGATGGACAACGAGCGGGAAATTGCCACCCTGGGGGGCGGTTGCTTCTGGTGCCTGGAGGCGGTGTACCAGCAAGTCAAGGGCGTGCGCGCCGTGGAGTCGGGTTACACCGGCGGGCACGTGAACCATCCGACCTACGAGCAGGTTTGCGACGGCGACACGGGACACGCCGAAGTGGTGCGCGTGAGCTTCGACCCTTCGGTGATCAAGTATCGCGAGATCCTTGAGATCTTCTTTGCCATCCACGATCCCACCACGCTGAACCGGCAGGGCAACGACGTGGGCACGCAGTACCGCTCGGCCATCTTCACCCACACCGAGCCGCAACGTGCCATGGCTGAGTACGTGATGCGCGAGGTGACCGCGCAGAAGCTCTACGACGCGCCGCTGGTGACGCAGATCGAGCCCGCGCAGCCGTACTGGCGCGCCGAGGAAAGTCACCAGAACTACTACCAGAATCACCCGAACCAGGGCTATTGCTCCTTCGTGATCTCGCCCAAGCTGGCCAAGTTCCGGCAAAAGTTCGCCCACCTCCTGAATCGCTGAGGTGCTGGCCGGCGGCTAGCTGCCGGCCAGCCGTTCGGCAATCGCTTCGGCCAGGCGCAGGCAGGTCAGCGGCGCGGAGCCTTCGGCCTTGTTGCTGACGATCACGTAGGCGGGCTGGCCCGCCCGCAGCGTGCGTACCACCTGCTCCGCGATCACCGCGCGGGTATGCGGGTCTTCGTCGATCAGCCGGTCGAACGGCGCGTAGCGGGATTCGGCCTGCTCATAGGCAAAGCCGGCATGCAGCATCCAGCGCAACACCAGGGGACCGGGCTCACCTTCGTCCATCAGCGCCTGCGCCGGCAATTGCCGTTCCGCGGGCGGCATGCGCTCGCGCGCCGACAGGCAAAAACGTACGCCGCGTGCGCGCAGCAACTTGATAAAGCGGGGCGTGAGCAGGCTGGCGTCGCGCAGTTCCACCGCGTAGCAGGCGTGCGGCGTGGCGCCGGGGTCGAGTGGCGGCAGGGCGCCGAGGAAGGCGTCGAGCCGCGACAGGAAGCCGGCACTGTCCGCGGCCATCGCGCCCAGCGGCGAGAGCTGGAACAGCAAAGGCCCGCATTTGGTGTCGAGGCCCGCGGTGGCGGGCGCCACGAAATCCCGCGCGGCGATCGAGGCATCCAGGAAGCTGGCATTGGCGAGCCGGCCCGCACCCTCGGACGTGCGCAGCCACGGATCGCAGACGCTCGCCGGAGCCTTGACCAGGAAGCGGAAATGTGCCGGCACCTGGGCCGCGTAGGCCACGTGGTCGGCCAGCGGAATCGGTGCATAGAAGCCGCGATCGATGCCGGCGGCCCGCAGCAAGGGATGCTGGGAGTAGGCGGCCAGCCCCTTGCGCGAGAGCAGGCTGTCGCTGTATTCGCCCTGGTAGACCAGCCCGTTCCAGCCCCCATAGGACCATGACGACGTGCCGAGATGCAGGCCGGCCGGCAGGCGCTCCGCCAGCGCCAGCAGGGCAGGGTCCGGCTGCGGCGCCTGCACGATCTTGCCGCGCGCGGGTTTGGTGGCAGGCGTTGCCGGGTTCGCCCTGGCACTGGTTGCGGTAGTGCCGTGAGCGGGCGGCGCCGCTGGCTCCGGCAGGCCGCCGAACAGGTCTTCAGTCAAGTAGCTTCAGTCAAGCGATTTGTCGTAGATATAGCGACGCGACCAGGGCAAGCTCTGCGACGGCAGGCCGGCCTTGTGGCAAACCACCTGGTAGATCGACATCTTCTCGGTGTCGAAGGCATGCCCGCATCCTGCCAGGTAGATGCGCCAGATGCGGTACTTCTTTTCGCCCACCATGGCGCGGATGGTATCACCCTGGGCTTCGAAGTTATCCGCCCAGTGGCGCAGCGTGCGCGTGTAGTGGCCGCGAATCAGTTCGACATCGGTGGCCTCCAGGCCCCCGCGCTGCAGCGTGTTGAGCACCATGCCGATGTGCGGCAGCTCGCCCTGCGGGAAGACGTAGCGATCCATGAACTCGGAGCCGTCCATGGGCGTGGCGCCGCTGTCGGGATCGGGCGACGTGATGCCATGGTTCATGGCGTAGCCGTCGTCGGCCAGCAGATCGCGCATGCGGCTGAAGTAAGCGGTCAGGTTGTTCTTGCCCACATGCTCGAACATGCCGACGCTGGTGATGCGGTCAAAGGTGCCGGCGGTATCGCGGTAATCCTGCAGGCGGATCTCGATGCGGTCCGACAGCCCTGCCTGCCTGACGCGTTCGGTGGCCAGGTCGAACTGGTTCTGCGACAGCGTGATGCCCACGCAGCGCGCGCCGAACTTATCCGCCGCGCGCATCACCAGCGCGCCCCAGCCGCAGCCGATGTCGAGCAGCGTCTGGCCTGGCTGCAGCCGGATCTTGGTCAGGATGTGGTCGATCTTCTTGCGCTGCGCGGTGGCGAGATCTTCGTTGCCATGCTCGAAATAGGCGCAGGAATAGACCATGCCCGGATCGAGCCAGAGCCGGTAGAACTCATTGGAAACGTCGTAGTGGTACTGGATGGAGGCTTTATCGGCTGCCTTGGTGTGCGCGAAGTGCCGTGCCACCCGCGCCAGCGCGCCGCCGGCCTGTGCGCTGGCGGCCGCCGAGAAACGGTACGCCACGGCGATGATGTCGCTCAGCTTGCCGTCGAGATCGATTTTCTCCTGCACATAGGCTTCGCCGAGATTATCCAGGCTGGGCGTCAGCAGCAGGGGTAGCGCGCCCGCCTCGCGTACCGTGAGCGTCACCGCCGGCTGCTCGAAGCGGCCGAGCGGATACTCGTTGCCGTTCCACAGGCGCAGCCTGACAGGGAGATTGGCCCGATCGCGCAGATCGGCGATCCAGTGGTCCAGTTGCTTGTCCAGTGCTTGCTTGAAAAACATGCGGCCTCCCTCCTGACAGGTTGCGGCACACTCCTCGAACTCACAGCAGCGGGCAGGCGGGGCCTGCTCGTGGCGGCCGCCGCCTCCCGGTGGCGACCTTTATCCACTTTACGACAAATCTTAATATTGTGCAGTGCGCGGCCTTGGCGGCCGGCACCGCGTTCAGGGCGACAGGCGCACGATCTGCCAGGCACCATCCGCCTGCAGCCGGTAGGCGATCCGGTCGTGCAGGCGCGAAGGCCGCCCCTGCCAGAACTCGATCCGGGTCGGCACCACGCGATAGCCACCCCAGTGCGCCGGGCGCGGCGGGTTATCGCCGAACTTGGCGCGGAAATCCGCTTCGCGCTGCTCCAGTATCGTGCGGTCCGCTACCTCGCGGCTTTGCTCCGAGGCCCACGCGCCGAGGCGCGAGCCAAGTGGCCGTGTTGCGTAATAGGCATCGCTCTCGGTTTCGGTAACTTTTTCAACGCGACCTTCCACGCGTACCTGGCGCTCCAGTTGCACCCAGTGGAACAGCAGCGCCGCGCGTGGGTTGGCGGCAATGTCCAGGCCTTTGCGGCTTTCGTAGTTGGTGAAGAAGGTGAAGCCCATTGCGTCCATGCCCTTGAGAAGCACGATGCGTGCCGAGGGCTGGCCGTCGGCGTCGACGGTGGCCAGCGTCATGGCATTGGGCTCGGGGAGTTTGGCGTGGATGGCTTCATCGAACCAGCGCTGGAACTGGCTGATGGGATCGGACGCCACATCGGATTCGGACAGCGATCCGAGTACGTAGGTGCGGCGGAGGTCGGCGAGTTGGGTCATGTCGGATCAGGTATCGAGTCAGCAGGCCGCGCGCGGGCAGGCGCCCTGCGCGTGCGGCCTGTCTGCTTTGAGTATAGCGAAAGCGAAGCAAGCCGCATTTGCGCGCGCGCAAGTCGCCGGCGAGGCCGCTTGCGCTTCAGGCCGGCGGCGGAGGCAGCTTGCGGGCCTGGCCGCGCGAGTAGTAGCCCGCCACACCCATCGCGCCGGCCGTCGACAGGAAGATCGGCAACATGCCAAGCGCCGTGCCGACCACGCCGAACGTCAGCGGCCACACTACCTGGCTGGTATTGAGCACGGCCGAGCGCAGGCCCAGCGCCTCGCCGGCGCGCCCGGTGGGCGAGGCCGTATGCAGGATGTTCATGACGTTGGGCTGGGCGCTGCCCAGCGCCAGCCCGAGCAGGAAGGCCAGGCAGCACATCAGCCAGAACGCGGTGACGAAGGGATAGATCAGGTAGGCCACCGCGCCGACCAGCAATGCAACGCGAATCACCTTCCATTCGGACAGCCGGCGCGACACCAGCGGCATCGCCACGCGGATGGCAAAGGTGGCAATGGCAAAGGCGCCCAGCACCCAGCCGATCGACGAGGGCGAGAGGCCGACCCGGGTGCCCTGGATGGGAATCAGGAAGGCGTGCAGGTCCCAGGCCGCGGACAGGACCGCGCTGGCGATAAAGACCGCGCGCAGTTCCGGATGCGCGAGCAGGCTCAGCGTGGAGTTGCGCGTGCCGTCCACGATCGCGCCGCGCGCGGCCCGCCCGCCCTGTGCCGGCAGCCGTCCGCGCACCAGGTGCAAGCCAAGCACGCCGATTGCCGCTACCGCCACCAGCACGAAGAAAGCCGGGCGGTAGCCTGCGTGTTCGATCACGTAGCCCATCACGACCGGGCCCAGCGTGCCGGAGAACGACAAGCCCAGCGCGTGCAGCGTGTAATTGCGCAGCCGAGTGGCATCGGTGGAAATCTGCCCGATCAGCAACTGCATGGCAACCTGCACCAGCATGAAGCCAACGCCGATCAGCGCGCAGGAGAGATAGAGCGCGGCAATGTCCGGCCACACCGCCGGCAGCAGCGTGCCCGCAGCCACCATCAGCGAGCCCGCCGTCATCGGCTTGCGCGGGCCGATCTCGTCGATGCGTTTGCCGGCGTGGATGGCGAGCAGCATCGGCAGCAGCGCATACAGCGACATCAGGATGCCGAGCGTGACGGTCGAGGCTTTGAGCGAGAGGGCGAACAGCGACACCACCACGCGGCTKGCATTGAAGGCCACGTGGTTGCACACCGTTAGCGCGATCAGGCAACTGATCGGCGGGACGGTGGCGTGTAGCGGCGTCATGCTGGGGCGGGGGCTGGAAGGAAATCGGAAAAAACAAGTGCGGCCGAAACCGCACCCAAGAAGGACTCCAACGCCGGAATCAATCCGCCGCCGGACATCCGCTTCGTGCCATGTATTGAAGACTTTGTTGTAAATGGCTGTTTAATTATGCGAGCGGCGTGGGCGATATACAACGACAGACTGTGCTTATGCACCAAAGTGTTGCGAAATTGCGTCGCGGAATATGCTCGTCAGTGGGCGCGTGTCGCCGACAGGCAACGCCGGGCCGGCAGCCCGGCACGGCTTAGCCGCCCTGGTACAGGGAAGTCTCTGGCGTAGCGCGCTGAGGTGGGCTGGGGCGCGCCGCACCCGCTGGCCGGGCGGGCGCGGCCCGTGCGTCGGGCGAGGGCGGGGGCCCGGCGCTCTGGCCGGTCTTGCCTGTGCTGCCTGTGCCCGGCTCCTGATAGGCCTGGCCGGGCGGCGGCGCGGTGGGGCGCTTGCGGATTTCCGCCAGCAGCCTGCCGCATTGGCTGCTCTCGTCGGCGGTGGAAAGGTCGATCAGCGGCAGGATGGCGGCGCCAACCGGCGCCACCAGCGCCAGCGCCACCACGCCGCCGGCGCGCAAGGCAAGCACGCCGATGTCCGGGCTGACCGATGGCTTCTTCAGCGTGCCGCCCACGTAGAGCGGCGAACGCAGCGAAAAAATGCGCAGGCCCTTGGACTCGGGCCGGACGGTGAGCGCAAGCCGCTCGCTGGCGAGGTCGACGGCGCCGCTGGTCTCGATCACCGCGTCCTGGGTGTCGAGGACGAAGGTGCGCGCGCGGGCCACCCCCTTGGTGAAAGTGAAATCGCTGACGCCGCAGTTGATCTGCACCGGCTTGTCGCCGAACAGCTGGCGGATCACCACGCTGCCCACGTTCAGGCCCATTGCCTCCAGCAGGAACTTGCTGACGGTGCCGTTCTCCACCAGCAGCTTGGCTTCGCCATTGGACGTGCCCAGCAGCGTGGCCACCGAGTTGCCGGTGGCGCTCAGTCTGGCGCTGCCGTTGAGCTCGCCGATGCTGGCGCGCATTGTCTCGAACTTCGGGAACAGTTGCTTGAGCTGGAGATGGCGCGCCTTCATGTCGATGGTGGCGGCCAGCGGCTCGCGCTTGCCGTCGAGTTGCAGCGACGACGTCAGGTTGCCGCCCGCCACGCCGAAATTCAGCGGGTCGAGCGTGAGCACGCCATCGTCGAGCTTGAGATGGGTGACGAGGTCGGTGATCGGCAGGTCGGTGGTGCGGATGATGCGGTTGCCCGTGAACTTCACGTCGGCGTCGATGCTGTCCCAGCGCTCCGTGCGGAATGGCGCTACCGGCAGGGCCTTGTCAGCCGGCTGGCGCACCGTGCTGTCCGAGGCAGCCTGCCCGGGCTTGGCGTCGGCGCCGATCAGCGGAGCCAGGTCTTCGAAGCGCAACTGGTTCGATTCCAGCTCGCCGGATAGCAGGGCGCGCGGCTGGCGCTGGGTGTACGTGAGCGAGCCGTTCAGGTCGCTGCCGCCGACGCGGCCGGTGAACTTGTCGTAGCGGTATTCCGATGCGCCCTTGCGCAGTGTGGCAACGAGCCGGCCGCGGGTTTCGTAGGGCGGGGTGCTCGGCAGCACGATGCCGGTCAGCGGGTAGAGCTTGGCCATATTGTCGCCCGACAGTTGCAGGTGCATGTCCAGCGCACCGAGGTGGGCAGGGTTGGTCAGCGTGCCCTCCACCACCGCGCGCGTATTGCCGACCCGGACATCGGCCTGCAGGGGAAAGGGCACGTTGGCGTCGCGCAGGCTCAGTACGGCACCGGCCTTGCCGCTGGCGTTGATGGTGGTCTCGTTGTAGCGGCCCGTGGCCTTCCAGCGGATGCCGTAGCGCGGACCGCCGGCGCTGCTTGCACTGCCGGCGTGGCCGGATGCGCCGATGGCACTGGCGGCCCCCGTGCCGGCCGCGCCGGACGCCGGCGGCGCGATCAGCGCGCCGTCGCGGGTCTTCTCATAGAGGGCCGCGTCGCCGATGGTGTCCAGGCGCGCCTGCAGTTCGATCTTCATCGCCTTGTCGGTCAGGGCGAGATCGCCGCGCGCCAGCGCCACTTCGCCGATATCCAGCCGCCACTGCGAAGGCGTTTTGCTTGCGGGGGTGGCGAAGGTCCAGTTGTTGCGCTGGTCCGCCAGCCGCTCCAGCCAGACTACGGGACTGTCTACGACGATGGTGGGAATCGCGATCTGATGGGAGAGCAGCGGCACCGGGCGCAGCACGAAGATCAGTTCGCGCACGGTGGCGAAGTTGGGCTCGCGGGCCCACTCCGGATTGCCAATGGTGATATCGCGCGCGGAAAGGCGCGGCCAGGGCACCCAGGTATGCCAGCCGGTTTCGCCCTCGGCGCCGCGCCAGGTCAGGGTAAGGTCGCCGTTGACGGCGAAAGGCCGGCCGATGGCCTCCGAGACCTTCTGGTTAAGCCATGGCTTGAGGCGGTTCCAGTCGAAGGTCAGAATCACCACGACGAGCGCAGCGATGAGCACCAGCGGTGTCAGTACACTCCAGAGAATGGCCTTGCGGCGCACGGGCATGGGGTCGGTTTCCTGATTGGCGCGGGCAGCCGCGCGCTGTCTGCGAGACAATGCGGCGGTCGAACCACGGCTGTGGGTATTGTATAGTTGCGCGCCCCGTTCTCCTGTCGGCGCTTGGCTGACAAGGTGCCTCAATGCGCGCTTTTCCCCCCAGTCTCTCTTCAAAACCAGCAAGCTTCGAGCAAGAAATGAGCAACCTCGTCCCGGAAACCTCCGTCCCGCCGGAACTGGCGCAACTGCCGCCGGCCCTTACCCACGAGAGCCCGGAGGACGACGACTACCACCGCCGTTTCGGCGGCGTGGCGCGCCTGTATGGCGCGGAGGGCCTGGCGCGGCTGGAGGCGGCGAACGTCTGCGTGGTCGGCATCGGCGGGGTGGGCAGCTGGGCGGCCGAGGCGCTGGCGCGCAACGCGGTCGGCCGCGTCACGCTGATCGATCTCGACCATATCGCGCTATCCAATACCAACCGCCAGATCCACGCGCTGGGCGATGCCTATGGGCGCGCCAAGGTGCAGGCCATGGCCGAGCGCATGGTGCAGATCAACCCGCGCTGCCAGGTCATGCAGGTTGACGATTTCGTTACCCCGGACAATGTCGTGGAACTGCTTGGCGGGTACGACTACATCATCGACGCGATCGACTCGGTCAAGGTCAAGATTGCCATGCTGGGCTGGGCGCGCCGCGAGGGCCGGCGCATCATTACCTGCGGCGGTGCCGGCGGCCAGCTCGACCCGACCCGTATCCGCGTCGTCGATTTCTCACGCACCGTCCAGGACCCGCTGCTGGCCAAGGTGCGTTCCAGCCTGCGCAAGGACTGGGGCTGGCCGCGCAATCCCAAGAGAAAGTTCGGCATCGACGCGGTCTACTCGGACGAGCCCTTGCGCTATCCCGAGCCCGAACAGCAGTCCTGCGAGATCGACGAGGCCCCGGAAGGCGCGCCGGCCGCGCCAACCGCGCCGCCAGCCGGCCCGCAGGGACTGGCCTGCTCCGGCTTTGGCTCCTCGGTGGCGGTGACCGCGGTGTTCGGGATGGTGGCGGCTTCGAGTGTGCTGGCCGCCCTCACGGCGCCCGACTGAGGTCTCGCGTCACGCCGCAAGGCGCGCCAGCAGGGCGGCCAGTTCGGCCTCGCCCGGCGCGGTGTTGTCGAAGTAGGCCAGTTCGGGGTACTGCTCCGGTGCGGGCATGAAGCGCCGCGTGCGGTAGTCGTCCCAGTGCGCCAGCTTGTAGGCGTCGTTGGGGTTGCCGCGCCGCACGATGCGGGCGCGGGCCTCGTCTTCCGGCAGGTGCACCCACAGCGTGCGTACCCTGGTGCCGGCGGGCACGCGCAGCCAGTCGGTGTCGTGCAGCAGATGGTCGCGCACCTCGCGCGATAGCGGACCCACGACGATCACACTGATGCCCAGCGCGAGATTCTCGCGCGCGGTATCGAGCAGGCCGTGGTATTCGGCATTGCGCAGGTGCTTGAGGTAGGTGGGGCTGTCGCGGTCGTTCGGGTCGCCGGTCAAGGCGCCCATCGCCGCGGCGCTGTAGGCGCCATAAAGCGTGTCCTTGTCGAGCAGGCAGAAGGGCTCGCCGGTGGCCTGCATCAGCGGGCCGATCAGGCGGTGGGCCAGTGTGGTCTTGCCGGTGCCGGCATGGCCGCAGAAGAAGAGCAGTCGGGGCATGGGAAGCCAGGGCGCAGCCTGGTGAGAGGAAAGAGCCAGCCGTCAGCATAACCCGCGGGCGCGGGCTGCCCCCGCCGCGCAGCGATTTGTCCTGGATCAGCCCCGCCCTGCGTGGATTCGGTATCCTTGCGGTTTGCGCGCTTTTGTCCTCTCGATATGACCGATTCCTCCTCCCCAAGCACCGCCACCCTGGCCTCCGACCTGCTGCTGGGCGAGCCGGTGACCGACGCCACCCACGCCGAATTCGTGCAACTGCTGGATGCCGCCACGCGCGCGGACGATGCCCGTTTCCTGGCGGCGCTGGACGAGTGGATCGATCACACCCGCCATCATTTCGGACAGGAGGAAGCGTGGATGGAGGCGATGGCCTTCGGCCCGCAGCATTGCCATCGCGGCGAGCACCAGCAGGTGCTGGCGGTGGCTGGCGCGGTACGCGAGAAAGTGGCGCAGGGAGACCTGGCGCTCGGCCGGCGCCTGCTGTCGGAACTACCGGGCTGGTTCGACCAGCATGTGAAGGGCATGGACGCGATGATGGTCAGCCACATGCGCGAGAACGGCTTCACGCTGATCGAGGCACCGTCCGGGCAGGTGGCCTAGTCTGCCTTGGCAGCCGCGCGGTCCAGCACGACAAAGTGCTTGCGCACCGCTTCGAGCACCTCGAACAGGCCGGTGAAGCCTGCCGGGATCACGCAGGCGTCGCCGGGGCCGAATTCGCGGGCATTGCCGGCGTCGTCGCTGATGCGCAGGCGTCCGCTGATGACATGGAAGAATTCCTCTTTGCCCGCCGGGAAGGCAATGCGCCAGGCGCCTGGCTCGCAAGCCCAGATACCGCAGTCGAAATCCCCCTGGCTGGCGCTGTAGTGCGTCCAGGTGGTGCGGTCCGGGTTGCCGGCGACCAGCCGGTCGGGGCGCGGCCGGTCGTGGCTGGGCAGCGGTTCGGGGGCGGTCTGGAAATCGGTCAGGCGGGGCGGGGAAGCAGTCACGGCGAGAACAGGATCAAGGCGAACAGGGGCGGCAGGGCCAAGTAAGGCGGCGGGCCCGGCCCGCCGCACGCACCCGGCAGTTTAATTGAGCGCCGAGGCCAGCAGCCGGCGCCAGCGCGCAACCGCTTCGGGCTGGTCGCTCATCAGCGTGAATACCGACAGCATTGCCGTGCGCCCGATATCGTCCTCGAAGGTGCGGTCCGTCCGCACGATGGCCAGCAGCTGTTCCAGCGCTTTCTCGTATTGCCGATGTGCGATCAGCGCGCGGGCCAGGTCCAGCCGCGCCCGCAGGTCGCCGGGCGCGGCGGCGACGCGGGCCTCCAGCGTGGCTGCGTCGGGCAGGTCGGAGACGCCGCGCATGGCCTCGATCCGGGTGCGCAATGCCGCGTAACCGTCCTCCTGGGCCGCGCCCGGCGACAGCATGCCGAACTCCGCCTGGGCCTGGTCCAGGGTGTCCTCGTCAAGCAGGAAGCCGATGTACTCGAGGCGAGCCGCGTCAAAGCCGGGATCGAATGCCAGCGCCGCCTGGAAGGCTGACCTGGCGGCGTCGCGGTCGCCCACGGCGGCATGGTCGAGCGCCGCGCGCAGGGCCACCTGGCCCGGATCGGGCATCACGCGGGCAATAAACTCACGCAGGCCGGACTCGGGCAGCACGCCGGTGAACTGGTCGGCCGCCTTGCCGTCGGCAAATGCCACCACGTGTGGAATGCTGCGCACGCCGAAATGTGCCGCCAGTTCCTGGTTTTCATCCACGTTCACCTTGGCCAGCCGCCATTTGCCGGCGGCTTCCCCTTCGAGCTTTTCCAGCATCGGCCCGAGGGTGCGGCAAGGACCGCACCAGGGCGCCCAGAAATCCACCAGCACCGGGATGTGGCGCGACGTCTCGATCACGTCCGTCTCGAAATTCTGCAGGGTTACGTCACTCATGGCTTAGTCTCGAAAGTGGCACACCCGCGGCGGGGCCGCGAGGGAAAACGCGCAATGACGCGCCTTGCGCGCCGACCTCCCGCATTTTGGGGCGGGACCCGCCGATTGCAACCGTGGCCCATCGAAGCAACGATGGGCAAGGGTAAGCGATGGATTGAAAATAGAACGGTCGTTCGGTTATATTCCTTGATTCATTGCTTCACTTGCATTCCAAGACCAGGTCGGACAGACCGCACAGGAGACCCTTATGCAGACCACCCAGCCCGCGCGCCCGCATTTCCAGTTCTGGCCCAAGCGCGCGCCCACCGAGATCGTGCTGCCGGAGACCTCGCTCTGGTACAACCTGGTGGTCTCCGCGCAGCGCTACCCCGACAAGGCAGCCATCCGGTATTTCGGTAACGCCATCACGTTCCGGGCGCTGGAAGCCCAGGCCAGCGCAGTGGCGGGCTGGCTGCAGCAAAAGTCGGGCGTGAAGAAGGGCGACCGGGTGCTGCTCTACATGCAGAACTGTCCACAATTCATCATTGCCTACTACGCGATCCTGCGCGCTGACGCCGTGGTCGTGCCGGTGAACCCGATGAACCGTACCGAGGAATTCAAGCATTACATCAGCGATGCGCAGGCTACCGTGGCGATCTGCAGCGCGGATCTCGCCGGCGGGGCCGAGCAGGCCAACGCCGAGCTGCCGGCCGGTGAGCGCCTGCAGCATCTGCTGGTCACGCAATACAGCGATGCGCTGCCGGCCAGCTACGAAAACCCGGAAGACGCCCCGGCGGCCTGGCTGACCACCCAGCATCCGCTGCCCGCCGGCGCTACGCCGTGGGCCGAAGCGCTCGCCGCGCAACTGGTGCCCGGACCGCATACCGCCGGCCCGGACGACATGGCGGTGATGCCCTATACCTCGGGCACCACCGGTTTCCCCAAGGGTTGCATCCATACCCACCGGTCCGTCATGCATAACGTGGTCGGGGGTGGCATCTGGAGCGGCAGCGGCGCGGAGTCGACGATCCTGTCGGTGCTGCCGCTGTTCCACGTGACCGGCATGCAGTACGGCATGAACGGCCCGATCTATAGCGGCGCCACCGTGGTCATGCTGCCGCGCTGGGACCGTGAAGTCGCGGGCCGGCTGATCTCGCGCTACCAGGTCACGCACTGGACCAACATCCCGACCATGGTCATCGACTTCCTGGGCAGCCCGAATCTCGACCAGTTCGACCTGTCGAGCCTGCGCTATATCGGCGGCGGCGGCGCGGCGATGCCGCAGGCGGTGGCCGAGCGCCTGAAGCAGCAGTTCGGCCTGAACTACATTGAAGGCTACGGGTTGTCCGAGACCATGGCCCCGACCCACAGCAACCCGGGCGACCGGCCCAAGCTGCAGTGCCTCGGCGTGCCAAGCTTCAATACCGACGCGCGCGTGATCGACCCGGTCACGCTCAAGGAGGTGGCGGTCAATGAGGTCGGCGAGATCATCGTGTGCGGCCCGCAGGTGTTCAAGGGCTACTGGCGCAAGCCGGATGCCACGCGCGATGCCTTTATCGAATTCGAGGGCAAGACCTTCTTCCGCACCGGCGACCTGGGCCGCATGGACGAGGAGGGCTACTACTTCCTCACCGACCGGCTCAAGCGCATGATCAATGCGTCGGGCTTCAAGGTGTGGCCGGCCGAGGTCGAGAACCTGCTGTACAAGCATCCCGATGTGCAGGAGGCCTGCATCATCGGCACGCGCGACGCCTACCGCGGTGAAACGGTGAAGGCGGTGGTGGTGCTAAAGACGCATGCCAGGGGCAAGACCACGCCCGAGGACATCATCGAGTGGGCCAAGGAGAATATGGCGGCCTACAAGTACCCGCGCGTGGTGGAGTTCGTCGACGCGCTGCCCAAGTCGGGCACCGGCAAGGTGATGTGGCGCGCGTTGCAGGAAAGCGAGAATGCTCGCAACGCGGGATCCCAGCCGGCTGCGGCCTGACCCCATGGCGCTACGCCTCGGGCACGCCCCGGGGGCAAACCGGCGCGGCGTGCGCGGGTACATCAGTGCCCGCGCACGCGCACCAGCATCTTCACCATGGTCTTGTAGCTGCGCTCGCGCGCGTGGCGGGTCGGCGAGGTGCCGTCGCGGTCGGGAAGGTTGGCGTCCGCGCCAGCGTCGAGCAGCAACTGCACCGTGTCTTCATAGCGCGCGCTGCCATCGCCCATGACGATGGTTTCCAGCAGGGCGGTCCAGCCCTGGCGGTTGACATGGTCGACCGCGACGCCAGCCTTCAGCAACACCTTCACCACTTCGGTATTGCCATGCTCGCAGGCCACGATCAGGGCGGTGCTGTCGTTGATGTCGGTGCTGGTGAGGTCGGCGCCATGCGTGAGCGCCAGCTGTACCATTTCAAGCTGCCCGGTGGCCGCGGCCAGCAGGAAGGGGCTGTTGGATTCGATGTCCTTGCGGTTGACGTCGGCGCCAGCCGCCACCAGCGCCTTCGCCACTTCGGTGTGCCGGCTATAGACCGCCACCAGCAGGGCGCTGCGGCCGCGTTCGTCGGTGGCCTGGGCCGAAGCGCCGGCCGCCAGCAAGCGCTTGACCAGTTCGAGGTCGCCCAGCGTCGCTGCCGCGATCAGGTTGCGGTCGAGCCCGCCCACGCTATCGTGCGCGGTGGTGGCGGAGCCGGCGCCTTGCGCGTGCGAGCGCGGCGAGGCCTGGGCCGGGCCGCCGCCGGCGGGGCGCGCCGCCAGGCTCGTTCCGCCGGGGCCGGCCAGCAGCGCACCGCCCATTAGCAGGCCGGTCAGTCCCAACACTTCGGCAAGCACCAGTCGGCGGGGGCGGGCGGAAGTGCGCGGCATCCTGGTGGCTCCCGGATCAGGCGGTTTCGCTGACAGCCTGTGCGGCCGTGGCATCCGTATCCTGCAGCCGGCGCCATAACCGGCCAAGGTAGGGATCGTCGACGCCGTTGGTGGCAAGGCCCAGCAGCGTCTGCTGCAGATATTCGCGCGCCGGCCCGTAGAGGCCGCAGGCGTGACGCAGGCGCGCGACCACGCTGTCGTCGGGCAGGCGCCCGGCATAGGCCTCATGCGAGCGGTTCATCACGAAGGCCAGCGCGCGCTGCGGCGGGCAACCGTTCATCTTTATGTTGAGCCAGCGCGGATGATAGGCGCCGGTGAGCATCTCGCGGCGCCACAGCAGGCGGAACTCCTGCTCGATCATGTGATGGGGGATGCGGAAGACGACGCCCTGGCAAGAACCGCCACGGTCCAGGCCGAGCACCAGGCCGGGGTTGTCCCAGGTGCCGCGATTGATGCGCGAATACAGGTAGAAGCCGCGATGGTACCCGTGCACGCTGGCCAGCCGGCGGTCCGTGTGAATCACCATCGGGTTCCAGATCAGCGAGCCGTAGCCGAACACCCAGACATCGCCTGCCAGCCCGGGCGTATCCGGCCGCTGGTCCAGCGTAGCGCGTAGCGAGCGTTCGAAAGCTTCTTCGGGAAGTAGCGAGGAAGCCACCGGCGTGCTGCAAAGTGAATCACGCAGCCGATCCGTTTCGAGATCTTGTCGGGTGATGGCCATGGTGCAAGCATAATCCAAAGCCGCGCGGCAGGCGGCAGGGAAACCACATGGCGTGCAGAAATCTCTGCAAGCTCCGGCTGGTTGTATGCGATAGACAACGGTCATGCCGAGATTCGGCAGGTACCCTTGGCCGGCCAATCTGCCAGGGCGAGGTGGCGGTACCGGCCGCTATGTCTTTACAATGTGGCATCAACCAGGAGATCAGGCTATGGCGCGCACGCTCACGGTAGTTTTCGGTACCGGCAAGGAATTTGGCTTCACGATTGGCGACGCCGAGCTGGCGGCGGTTACCGAGGACGCTGGCTGGCGCTGGTTCGACCGCGAATATGCCGAACTCGATTGCCAGGCTTCCAGCCCGGTGGGCAAGGTGCTGGTGATCGACAAGATCCTGAGCGTGGCCAAGTTCTCCGGCGAGCAGCGTTTCGCCAGCGATGCCGCCTGGGCCCAGGACTATGCGCGCCATGCCGCGCGCCTGCTGGACCGTGACAAGGTGCGGGTCGAYGTGAGCAGCGCGGCGATCAGTTTCTGAACGCACGGGCCGGAATGCAAGAGGGGCGCCCGCGGGCGCCCCTCTTGCTTGTGCCCATCCGCGCGGGATGGGATGCCGGTGAGCGCCGCCGGGGCGGCGCCAAGGCGATCAGACCGCCAGCAGTTCCACTTCGAACAGCAGCGTGGCGTTCGGCGGAATCACGCCGCCCGCGCCGCGCGCGCCGTAGCCCAGATCGGCCGGGATCACCAGGCGGCGCGTGCCGCCCACCTTCATGCCTTGCACGCCTTCATCCCAGCCGCGGATGACGTGGCCGGCGCCCAGCGGGAACACGAACGGGTCGTTGCGGTCCTTGCTCGAGTCGAACTTGCGGCCAGCCTGGCCGTTCTCATAGAGCCAGCCGGTGTAATGCATGC